>JBFIUJ010000134.1:0-7757 GCA_041607595.1 Gemmatimonadales bacterium
CGGGGCACCCGGTCCATTCGTGCACGACCGTGTTGCCCTGGTAGCCCACGTCCTCGATGCCCATCGCGCTGGAGAAGAACCCGCTCGCCGTCAGGTCCCGCACGCTGTTGAAGAAGGCGACTCCGTGGGCCATCTCGGGCTTGGCCCGGCGGGGCCAGGCGATCTCGTCCAGCAACGCCCGCCGCTCCGCGTCGGCACAGCCGACGAAGTCCTTTCCCCCGAACCGCTTGCGGCACTGGATGTCGATCCAGGCGAGCCCGCCGCGCATGGCGGTTTGCCGATGGGCCTCGTCCCCCACGATGTAGTCCATGAACTCGGGCACGCCGGCGGCGGTGGCGCTGCCGGAGCGCTCGTCCGCCGGGATGATCAGGTCCACCAGGACCCGCACCGTCTCCCACTCGTGGGCAGTGAAGAACCGGGGCTCGTACCCGCCTTCGACGGCGGCGGCCCGCACCCCCCGGAGCGCCCGGTCGGCCTCGATCGGCGTCCACCGGAGCGCGCCGGCCAGGGGCGCGAGCGCCAGCAACTCCACCATCGCCCGCCGGCCGAGGTCAGTCACAGCGCCCCTCGCTTCCGCTCCGCGGCGATGTACTCGCTGGTGCGCATCGCGAGTGCCATGATCGTCCACGTCGGGTTCTTGTCGGCCTGGGAGACGAACGGCCCACCGTCCGCCACGAAGAGGTTCTTCACCTCGTGCGCCTGGCAGCGGGCGTTCACCACCGAGGTCTTCGGGTCCTTCCCCATCCGGGTGACCCCCAGCTCGTGGATGATCCGCCCCCCGGAGGCGATGCCGTAGCCCTGCTCCTTCGTCGGCATGGGGCTGAAGACCTGCCCCCCCAGCTCGGCCACGAGGGCCCGGAAGGTCCCCTGCATGTGCCTCACCTGGTCCAGCTCGTGGTCGCTCCAGCGCCAGTGGAAGCGGAGCACCGGGATCCCCCACCGGTCCACGACCCGGGGATCGAGCTCGCAGTAGCTGTGCTCGTTGGGGATCATCTCGCCCCGTCCGGAGAACCCGACCGTCGCCCCCCAGTAGCGGCGGTAGTCCCGCTTGAGGTCCGCCCCATAGCCGCCCCCCGGCGGGTAGGCCTGGATGCCGCCCATGAAGCCGTACCCCGGCATCGTCCGCCCGCCCCACACCTCCACGTGGTAGCCCCGGGGGAAATCGAGCGCGCCGTGGTCGAGCCACCACGGCATGTAGACATGCCCGCCGCCCACCCCGTCCTCGTTGTGCGGGAGGCCGTCCTCGAGCGCGGGGATGTACCCGGCCACGTCGGTGCCGGTGGTGTCGGTCAGGTACTTGCCCACGACCCCGCTCGCGTTGGCCAGTCCCTGGGGGAAGCGGGACGAGGTGGAGTTCAGCAGGATCCGCGCAGTCTCGCAGGCGCTCGCTGCGAGGACGACGATCCGGGCGCGGACGTGCCGGTCGCTCCCGGTGTTCGTGTCCACGTAGGCGACACCGGTGGCGAGCCCCCGACGGTCGGTGGTCACCTCCCGCGCCATCGCGTGGGTGAGCAGCGTGAGTCTTCCCGTGGCCTGGGCGGGTGGCAGCAGCACGTTGGTCGAGCTGAAGTTGGCGTTGACCGCGCAGCCCCGATTGCACTGGCCGCAGTAGTGGCAGGCGGGCCGGCCGCCCAAGGGCCGAGTCAGGATCGAGAGCCGCGAGGGAATGCAGGGGATGCCGAGCCGGCGCGCCGCCTGTTGCACCAGCAGCTCGTAGCAGCGCGGCCGAGGCGGCGGGAGGAAGACGCCGTCCGGCTCGTTGGGGAGCCCCTCAACGCTCCCGAAGATGCCGACCAGCCGGTCGAGCGCATCGTAGTAGGGCTTGAGGTCGTCGTAGCCGATGGGCCAGTCGTCGCCCAGGCCGTCCAGGCTCTTCCGGCGGAAGTCGTCCGGCCCGAACCGGAGCGAGATCCGGCCCCAGTGGTTGGTGCGGCCCCCGACCATGCGGGCGCGCCACCAGTCGAACTGGGTCCCCGGCGCCCGGGTGTAGGGCTCGCCCGCGATCTCCCATCCGCCGATGCAGGCGTCGAACTCGCCGAACGGGCGTTCCCTCGTGCTCCGTCCGCGGAGCGACGTCTCGTGGGCCCAGGTGAACATCGCCCCGTCCCGCGCGTTGTCCCACGGGCCGCCCGCCTCGAGCAGCACCACGTCCGCCCCGGCACGGGTCAGCATGTAGGCGGCCATCCCGCCGCCCGCGCCCGAGCCGACGATGCACACGTCGTACTCCTTCCGTCGGAGCCGCAGGGCCATCGGCACGTCTCGTGGTGGATGAGCCCAGAAGGTATCCGCCGACGTTCCGGAGGGCCAGGCATGTCGTGATCGGGCGCTCGCGCTGTGTCGGGCGAAGCGCTGGGGACGCGGAGACCAAGAGGTCAGGGGCCAGGAGGCCGACGGGGCGCCATGGCTCCCTGCCCCACCGACGCTCTCGGTTCCCGACGGCCAGGCCCCCTGACGCGGCCACGCCACTCTTGACGTTCACGGGGGCGCATTGAGGATTCCGCCATCCGGCACTGCTTCGCGTGCCCGCCCGCGCGTCCGCGCGAGCGCTACCCCGAGGCCGGACCCCCTGGGAGGAACCCATGCGCATCGCCCGGTGTCTCCTGCTGGTTCTCGCTCCGCTCGCCGGCGCCGCCGGCCTCTCGCAGGCGCAGATTGCCGGTGGCCCCGAGTTCGAGGTCGCCCACGCCAAGTGCCTGGGCGTCCCGGTGGAAACCTACCGCGCAGCCCACAATCCGACCGGCGGGGAGGCGAGGCGGCCGACGAAGCAGGAGCAGAAGGCGCAGGAGGCGGCGGGCAAGGTTCTGGGCAAGATCCCCCAAAAGCAGCAGGAGGAATGCAGCGCGGCCATGGTGTCGTTCACCGCGGGCCGGGCCATGGGCATGGCGCCGCCGGCGACGGCCGCGGGGAGCGAGCCTGGGCGGCCGAAGCTGGGGACCGAGCCCGTGGGTCTGCTCTCGACCGATCCCGCCGGCGACCTGAAGGCCGGCCGCACGACAGTCCGGGGAATCGACTGGATCCCCAACGGCGCCTCGGTCTCACCGGGGGGAGCCCCGTCCTTCCAGGAGGCGATGGAGACCCTGGCGCCCGCGCTGAAGGAGGCGGGCGGGGTCTTCCGGGTGGACCTCTATCTGAATGATCCGGGAATCGCGGGCGGCCAGCTGAAGACCCTGGGCAAGTTCCGCTTCCAGTTCGTGGAGGCGACGCTGAGAGACCTCGAGCCCGCGCTGAAGCTCAAGCTCGGCACCGTCACCGCGGACGGGGAGGCCCGACTCGAGTTCCTGCGGTAGCGAGCGGGAAGGCGGGAAGGCGTGAGGTCGTGAGGCCGACCGGGACCGGCCTCACGGCCCTCGACCGTTCAATACCCCAACCCTCTCAGATACGCCCACCCCACCCGCGCGCTGCCGAACGGATCGGCCGGCTCGTCGTGCTCCACGAACGCATGGCGCACCCCGGCCCGCGCCCCGGCCGAGAGCAGTCCGCCGAAGTCGATCACTCCCTGTCCCGGGTCCACCATCCGTCGCTCGGCGCCCGCCGCCATGTCTTTCACGTGCACCATCGTGACCCGACCGGGAGGGCGCGCGAGGTACCGGAGCGGGTCCCCCCCTCCCCGCACGATCCAGAAGAGGTCCAGCTCGATCTTCACCAGGTCGGGGTCGGTCGCCTCGAGCAGGAGATCGAACGGGACGACGCCCTCCAGCGTGGCGAAGTCATAGGACTGGTTGTGGTACGCGAAGCCGAGCCCCCTTCCCCGCGCGGCCTCGGCCAGATGGCTCAGGTGCGCCGCCGTGCCCCGCCAGGCGTCCGGTGAGGCGCGTCGCTCGCGGGGGAGCCAGGGGATCACCACCGTCCGGTGTCCCGCCTCGGCCGCCGAGTCGAGCACGCCCTTCCACGCGTCGAGTGACTCCGGAAGCCCGACGTGGGCGGCCGGCGCCCTGAGCCCGGCCGCGGCGAGCGCCTGCCGTACCCCGACGGGGGTGAGGCCGTGGTACCCGGCGAACTCCACCTCCCGGTAGCCGATCTCCGCCACTCGGGCGAGCGTCCCGACCGGATCGCTGGCCATCGCCTCGCGGACCGTGTAGAGCTGGAGGCCGATGGCGAGGCGGCTCCCGCGGGCGGCCTGGACCGGTAGGCCCAGCGCCGTGAGGCCACCTCCCATCGCGACGAGCCATTCACGGCGACGGATGGGTCCCCCCTCGCCTCTCGCCGGAGGTTGTCACCGGTTCACCCGCAACGGCCGGTGTATCCAGCCGAAGCTCCCCCGGAGTGGATCCATCGCGATCACTTCGAGCCGGTACTCGCCGGCCGCGGGGGCGATGAGCTCCCCCCGATAGGTGCTCGTCGTGCCGGCGTAGCTCAGGGTATCGACCGCCACGACCTCGGGGCCCCGACGGATCCGAGCGACGACGTCGATCATGTCCGCGTCCCACAGGCCGCCCGGCTCGGTGGGGCATCCGCAGAGCATGGTCACGCTGACCCGAACCCCGATGGGCTGGGCGGCCGAGGGTGGCCCGCTCGAATCGGAAGGATCTTCCAGCACGACCGTGAAGCCCATCAGCTCCAGCACCACCCCGTCGCCCAGGACGTCGTGCCCTGGGACGAGAAGCATCGTCTTGCTCGCGCGCTGGACGGCGTGCCCCGCCCCCAGCGGGCCTTCCGCCACGATCTCGACCTGAGTGGGCTCGGCCAGCGCGAGGGTTGCCAGGAATCCCGCGGCTCCCGGCGAGTCGTAGAGTGCCCGGTGGCGCACCCGGGGCTCGACCATGATGCGCTCCGTGCTCCCGGTCGTCCCCGCCTGCTCGCCCTGGGCCAGGACGCGGCCGCTGGCCACGTCGCGGATGATGACCCTGGCCCCGCCCACTCCCGAGCCGATGAGCTTCGCGTCGTGCGCCACCACGCGCACCATGACCCTGGTGGGGATGGTCTGGCCCATGAGGGCCGGCGCCGTCAGCGCCGCCGCCAGGCCGAGGACGGGCATAACCCGTTGCCATTGGGACATCGTGTCGCTCCTCTCTATCCTGACAGAGGCATCTTGGCGGGTTGGCCCCCCCAGCGCCAGCGGCCGCAGCGTCTTGCACTTCTGGGGCAGGGCGTTACCGTTGGAATCCTCCCTGCGACAATCCACCCGGAGACCGCTTGCGTCAGGCGCTCCCCCTCGATCTCTCACGGCCTTGGATGGTACGGGGCGATAGCCCGACCGGCCGGCCGCGCGGAACGCCCCCCTCGGAGCCGCCGCGGCCCGAGCCCCGCACCGCCTACCACCTCACGGCCGTCGTCGCCGGCGTGTCGGTGGTCGCACTGGCCGGACTCGTCCTCCTGGGGTGGGCGCTCGATGTCGGCCTCCTCAAGAGCGTGCTGCCGGACACGGCGACGATGAAGCCCAACGCGGCCGTGGGGATCCTGCTGGCCGGCCTGGCGCTGGTGGCCGCGGCCACCGAGGGCCGGGCCGGGTCCCTCGGGCTCAGGGCCTCCGCCGCGGCCTGCCTGGCCATCGGGCTCGCCACCCTGCTGCAGGATCTGACCGGCATCGACCTCGGCATCGACCAGCTCCTCTTCGCGGAGTCGCCCGGGACGGTGGAGGTCGGGGCTCCTGGACGGATGGCTACCACGTCGGCCCTGGGGCTCGTCGGGATCGGCGCGGGACTCCTGCTCCAGGACGGCGGGCGGCATCAGCGTCTGGCGCAGGGATTCGTGATCGGCACCGCGGTCCTCTCGCTGGTGGCGCTGATCGGGTACCTCTACGGCGTCGAGCCCCTCTACGGCCTCGCTTCGTACAGCCACATGGCGCTCCACACGTCGGTGGCCCTGCTCGTGCTCTCGGCCGGCATCCTGGCCGCGCGCCCGAACGTGGGGCTCATGGCGGTGATCACCAGCGATTCGCCGGGGGGCCAGATGGCCCGTCGGCTCATCCCCGCGGCCATCGCCTTGCCCATCGTGCTCGGGCTGCTGCGGCTTCTCGGACAGCGGGCGGGACACTACGGCACCGAGTTCGGCCTGTCGGTCATGACGCTCGGGATGGTGGTGATCCTCACCGGGCTCATCGTCTGGAGCACGGCGACGGTGAACCGCCTGCACGCCGGCCGGCGGCGGGCCGAGGGCGCCCTGGCCCAGGCCGAGGCCCGCTACGAGATCTTGTTCGACAACGCCACCGACATCATCTACAGTCACGACCTCGAGGGTCGCTTCACCACCGTCAACAACACGGCCGAGCGGCTCCTGGGCTACGGGCCCCACGAGCTGATCGGCCGCAACATTGCGGACCTGGTGGCGCCGGAGAGCCTCGCGCTCGCCCGGGAGAAGATCTCGGCCAAGGTGCTCGGCGTGGCGGAGGCGACCGTGTACGAGCTGGAGGTCCTCTGCAAGGACGGGAGCCGGCTCCCGGTAGAGGTGAGCACCCGCCTCATCATGGGCGACGGACGCGCCGTCGGAGTCGAGGGCATCGCCCGAGACATCCGCGAGCGGCGACGCCTGGAGGATCAGCTGCGCCATTCCCAGAAGATGGAGGCGGTCGGCCGCCTCGCCGGGGGCGTCGCCCACGACTTCAACAACCTCCTCACCGCCATCCTGGGCTACTGCAAGCTGTTGAGCACCGAGATCGCCTCCGACGAACCGATCCGGGAGGACGTGCTCGAGATCGAGAGCGCGGCTCGGCGGGCGGCCGCCCTGACCGGACAGCTGTTGGCGTTCAGCCGGCAGCAGGTGCTCCAGCCGCAGGTGCTCGACCTGAACGCCACCGTCTCGGACATCGAGCGGATGCTCCGGCGGCTCATCGGCGAGGACGTCCAGCTGGTGACTCGGCTCTCGGCGGACCTCGGGCGGGTCCGGGTGGACCCGAGCCAGATCGAACAGATCGTGGTCAACCTCGCCGTGAACGCGCGTGACGCGATGCCCCGGGGCGGCAAGCTCGTGATCGAGACGGCCAACGTGGACTTGGACCGGGCGTACGCCGCCCGCCACGTGGGCATGCGGGCGGGACCCCACGTGATGGTCGCCCTGAGCGACACGGGGCACGGCATGGACCGGGAGACCCAGGCGCGGATCTTCGAGCCCTTCTTCACCACCAAGCCGGTGGGCAAGGGGACGGGACTCGGCCTCTCCACCGTCTACGGCATCGTGAAGCAGAGCGGCGGCAGCATCTGGGCCTACAGCGAGCCGGGCCTCGGCACGACCTTCAAGGTGTACTTCCCCCGCACCGCCGACGAGGACGTCCCGGCCGAGCCCCTCGAGCGCGCGGCCGCCGTCCCCCGCGGCACGGAGACCGTCCTGCTGGTCGAGGACGAGGAAGCGGTCCGCACCCTCGCCTGCCGGGTGCTGGAAGAGGCCGGGTACGCCGTGCTGCCGGCCGCCACCCCCGAGCAGGCGCTCGCCATCGAAGCGAGCCATCCGGGGACCATCCATGCCGTCGTGACCGACGTCGTCCTTCCCGGCATCGGCGGTCGCCAGCTCGTGGAGCGCCTCGCCGTGCGAAGGAATCGGCTCGCCACCCTGTTCATCTCCGGCTACACCGACGATGCCATCGTGCACCACGGCGTCCTCGATGCCGGCACGCCGTTCCTCCAGAAGCCCTTCACCCCGGACGCCCTGGTCCGGAAGCTGCGCGAGGTCTTGGCCCAGGAGGGCAGCCGGGCCTGACGCGTGCGGCGCCGGCGCTCCGGAACGCCGGCCTTCGGACCCCTATGACGCGGGCCCGCCCTCCCACCGCACCTTGCGCCCTCTCTGCCGCACCCCCATCGTAGCGGACGAGAGTCGAGCCGGGCGTC
>JBFIUJ010000135.1:0-7720 GCA_041607595.1 Gemmatimonadales bacterium
CGGACCGCTGCTGGGCGGGCTCCTCGCGGGCGGCCTCTGGGGATGGCTTCTGTCGTCGAGGCGCGAGACGGCCTGACGCGCCCCGGTCCCGGACGCGACGCGGCCCTCCCCGCCTTCCGGCGGGGAGGGCCGTGTCGCGCAGGAGCGCTACCGGTCGCCCGAGCGGAGGGCCCGCCGCCCCCGTGCCCAGAGCCAGCCGGCATAGGCGAGGAGGATCACCGCGGCCACCGTGTAGGCCGCCACCATGTACCCGGCGTTCTGGGGGGTCTCAGGCATCGCCGTCGTCCTCTCGGAGGTCCACCAACCGGAGCAGTCCGTAGCGCGCGGTGAGGAGGCCGAGATAGAGCAGGGTGAAGGCCCCGAGCGACACCAGCAGCGTGGTCAGCATCTCCGGAGGGAGCGAGGGCCGGCTCGGCTTGAGGATGATCGGCTGGGGGTGGATGCCGCGGAAGAGGTACACGCTCAGGTGGACGAACGGCACCAGAAGCAGCCCCATGATCCCCACCACCGCGCTGAACCGGGCGCGCTCGCTCGGGTCCACCAGCGCCGCGCGCAGCGACAAGTAGCCCACGAAGAGGAACCAGAGCAGGAGCGTGAGCGTCAGCCTCGGCTCCCACTGCCACCAGGTGCCCCAGATCGGCTTGCCCCAGATCGGACCGGTGGTCAGCATGACCGCCCCGAAGACGAGCCCCACCTCGGCCGAGGCGGCCGCGAGGGCGTCGAGCCGGAAGTCCTTGAGCCAGAGATACAAGCCCCCCAGGACCCCCACCAGCGAGAACGCGAGCAGGGCGCACCAGGCGGCCGGCACGTGGACGTAGAAGATCTTCTGGGCGGCCCCCTGACGGATCTCGGTCGGGGCGTAGCCCAGAGCCAGGCCGTAGGCGGTTGCGACGGCGGCGAGCCCCAGCGCCGTCACGACCAGGCCGCGCCGGATGGCCGTGCGGGCCCGATCCTCGCTCATTCCTCCGCCACCACCGCGAAGCTCAGTGTGCACAGGGTCACGAATACCAGGTCATAGACGGCGAGTAACCTAAGCCACCCCAGCATTTCGCTCAACGGGCGGCCCACCAGCAGGCGGGAGGTCACCTGGACCGCGCCGATCAGCGGGGGAACCATGAAGGGAAGCAACAGCACGGGGAGCATCAGCTCGGCGAACCGCGTCCGCACCACCATGGCGCTGAACAGGGTGCCCACGGCGACGAAGCCGATGGTCGCCAGCAGCGCGACCGCCAGGAGGCCGGGCCAGGCGCCGCCGACCGCCACGTCGAAGAACAGGACGAAGAGCGGAAAGGCCACGAGCTCCACCACCCCGACGAACGCCAGATTCGCGCCCAGCTTGCCGAGGTACACGGCGCCGCGGCTGACCGGCGCCAGCAGGAGCCCGTCGAACGCCGCCTGCTCGCGCTCGACGTAGAAGGCGCGGTTCAGCGTCACGACGGCGCCGAAGGCGAAGGTGATCCACAGGACGCTCGGCGCCAGCTCCTCCGCGCTGAGCCGCCCCGGGTCGCGGGCGAAGCTGAAGACCACCAGCACCAGCGCGGCGAAGACCACGGCCGAGGTGAGCGCCGTCCGGCTGCGGAACTCCACCCGGAGGTCCTTCGCCGCCACCGCCAGCGCGATGCGCAGGACCTCACCCACGGATCAGCTCCCGGTACTTCGGCCGGAAGGCGTCGGCGGTGCCCGCCCGCGTCTCCTCCAGCACCCAGCGACCGCGGAACAGCACCGCCACGCGGGTGACCAGGTCCCAGGCCTCCGCCAGGTGGTGGGTCACCAGGACCATCGCGCTCCCCGCTTCCCGGCGCGCCCGGAGGAGGTCGGAGAGGCGATCGGCCGAGGCCGTGTCCAGTCCGGTGAAGGGCTCGTCCAGCAGCAGGACCGATGGGCCGTGCAGCAGCGCCCGGGCAAGCGCGACCCGCTGGACCAGCCCGCGGCTCATCGTGCGCACCGTATCGTCCACCCGGTCCGCCAGATCGAGCTGGGCCAACGCAGCCACGGCCGTCCCCCCCGGGTCGGCGAGCCCGTAGAGCCGCGCGGCGAACATCAGGTTCTCGCGCGCGGTGAGGTCGCCGTAGAGCATCGCGTGGTGGGAGAGGAAGCCGATCGGGCGCCGGCTCTCGGGATCGGAGGGAGAGACCCGCCGGCCGTGCATCCACACCTCCCCGGCGGTCGGCCGCATGAGACCGGCGAGCACCCGCAGCAGGGTCGTCTTCCCAGCGCCGTTCGGCCCGAACACGGCAACCGCCTCCCCGGCCTGCAGCGCCAGGTCCACGCCCGCCAGCGCCCGCCGCCGGCCGAAGACCCTTTCCAGCCCGCGCGCCGAGAGGCCAGTGGGCTCAGCCGATGGCATCGATGCGATCGGCGAGCTCGTTCAGATCGAAGGGCTTGACGAAGTAGCCGCTGTAGGCGAGGTCGAGGACCTGCAGCTGGGGCTCGATGCTCACGTACGCCGTGGTGATGATCACCGGCAGGTCGGGCTGGGCTTGGCGGATCTTGCGAAGGAGCTCCACCCCGTCGGTGTCCGGGAGCCGCATGTCCAGCACGGCCACCTCGGGACGCTCTTCGGCCAGACGGGCCATCGCCTCGGCGCCGGTGGAGGCGAACGCCATGGCGAAGCGGCGCTTGTAGTACCGGGCGTAGCTCACCCGGATGGCAGGCTCGTCCTCGATGAACAGGACTCGCCGGAGGCGCTCTGGCGCGGTCATCTGGGGTCCGTGGAGGGTGTCGGGCCGGCAGTAGACGGGCCCGTAGCCTTAATATATCCCCCCCGAGCGGTCCCTCCAGCGGTGACCTGGATCACCAGATGCTAACTTTGGTGGCTCCCCTCGAGGACGAAGAGGTCGTCGAGCTTGGTGAGCACCAGCAGGAACCTGAGCTCGTCGGTGACATTCCGCAGCACCACCGTGAGCCCCCGCTCCGTCGCCCGCCGCTGGACCAACATGAGGACGCCCAGACCCGCCGAGTCCACCCGCACGGTCCCGCTCAGGTCCACCACCAGCCGCCCGGCGCCCTCCGGCAATGCCTCGAGCAGGTCCACCGCGGCCTTCCGGAAATCCGTTCGCGTTTCGATTCCCAGCGTCGAGGGAGCGGCCAGCTCCCTGGTCATCGGGTGCATCTCCATCGTACCCTTCCCGGCGGCGCCCGATGTCCCACCCAGGCGCGGCGCGCTGCTTGTGTTGTCCCGTGCAGAATGCGCCACGCTTGACCCCGTGCGTCATTCCGCCTTCGGCACCGGAGCCGTCTCCCCCCGCGGGAGACCTCCGGATTTGCGACCCCGAATCGCTTCGGGTGTGCTCTTATCGGGCGGACCGATTGTCTGTATGTTCCTCTCGAGGCCCCATGCCTCGGTCCCGGCCCCAGGAGCGAGGTCGGTGCCAGCCACATAACGCATTGCCTAGTCGAGACTTAAGCGGCCACCCCCACCCTTCCCCTCGCTGCCCTGAAGCGGCACTCCGCAGCGATCGTCGGATTCTGCAACTCGGGCACCGCCGCTCGCGCTCCGTCCACCGTCTCTAACCCGGCAGGTTCGCGATCATGACCGACCAACTCGACACCCTGCTGAGCGAGCAGCGACGCTTCCCGCCGCCCCAGGAGTTCGGTGCGCAGGCCAACGCCACCGAGGCGCTGTACGCGATGGCGGCGAAGGACCGCGAAGCGTTCTGGGCGGAGCAGGCCAACTACCTGGAGTGGATGCGACCCTGGGACCGGGTGTTGGAGTGGAAGCCGCCCCACGCGAAGTGGTTCGTCGGCGGGCGGCTCAACGCCTCGGCCAACTGCCTCGATCGCCACCTGGCCGGCCCCCGCCGCAACAAGGCCGCGATCATCTGGGAGGGCGAGCCGGGAGACCGCCGGGTGCTGACCTACTGGGACCTCGCCCGGGAGGTGCGCCGCGCGGCCAACGCGCTGCGCGGGTTGGGGGTGCGGAAGGGGGACCGGGTCGCGATCTACCTCCCCATGATCCCGGAGGCGGCCATCGCCATGCTGGCCTGCGCCAGGATCGGGGCGGTCCACTCCGTCGTGTTCGGTGGGTTCTCGGCCGAGTCCCTGCGCGACCGGATCAACGACGCCAAGGCGGTGGCGTTGATCACGGCCGACGGCGGATACCGCCGAGGGCAGATGCTCCCCCTGAAGCGCGTGGCGGACGAGGCGGTGGCCGAGTGCCCGTCCATCCGGCACGTCCTGGTCGTGCGCCGGCAGGCGGGGACCACGGTCGGGGGAGACGAGAGCTTCGCCGCCATGCAGGAGGGCCGAGACCACTGGTGGCACCGGCTGCTGGACGCGGCCGTCGATCGGAGCGCGCCCGAGCCCATGGATGCGGAGGACCTGCTCTTCATCCTCTACACGTCGGGGACCACCGGGAAGCCCAAGGGCATCGTCCACAGCACCGGCGGCTACCTCACCCAGGCCGCCGCGACCACGCGCTTCGTCTTCGACCTCAAGGAAGAGGACGTCTTCTGGTGCACCGCGGACGTCGGCTGGGTGACCGGCCATTCCTACATCGTCTACGGGCCGCTCGCGGTCGGCGCCACCGTGGTGATGTACGAGGGGGCCCCGGACTGGCCTGCTCGAGATCGGTTTTGGTCCCTCGTCCAGCGGTACGGGGTCACCGTCTTCTACACCGCCCCCACCGCGATCCGCGCCTTCATGAAGTGGGGTCCGGAGCACCCCGCCAAGCACGACCTGGGCACGCTCCGGCTCCTTGGCACCGTGGGCGAGCCGATCAACCCCGAGGCCTGGATGTGGTACCAGGAGCACATCGGGAGCGGGCGCTGCCCCATCGTGGACACCTGGTGGCAGACCGAGACCGGGGGGATCATGATCACCCCGCTGCCGGGCGTCACGACCACCAAGCCCGGCTCGGCCACGGTCCCCTTTCCCGGCATCTCGGCCGAGCTAGTGGACGCCACCGGCGCCGCGCTGCCCCAGGGCGGCGGGTTCCTCACGCTCACCGAGCCGTGGCCGGGGATGCTCCGCACCATCTACGGCGACGACCAGCGGTACCGCGACACCTACTGGAGCCGCTTCCCGGGACGCTATTTCGCGGGGGACGGGGCCAAGCTGGACGAGGACGGGTACTGGTGGATCCTGGGCCGGGTGGACGACGTGTTGAACGTCGCCGGCCACCGCATCGGGACGATGGAGGTGGAGAGCGCCCTGGTGGATCACCCGGCCGTGGCCGAGGCCGCCGTCGTGGGGCGGACCCACGACCTCAAGGGGCAGGCGCTCGCGGCCTTCGTGACGTTGAAGGAGGGTCGGCAGCCCGCGCCCAGCCTGCGGGACGACCTGAAGGAGCACGTCGCCCAGAAGATCGGGGCCATCGCCCGGCCCGACGACATCATCTTCACGGCGGACCTGCCCAAGACCCGGAGCGGCAAGATCATGCGCCGCCTGCTCAAGGACATCGCCGAAGGGCGCACCCTGGGCGATACGACCACCCTCGCGGATCCCGCGGTGGTGAGCCGGCTGAAGGACATGTACGAGGCGACGGAAGGGTAGCGACGGGGTCAGCGGGTCAGGAGTCGGGCCGGCCGGTCCCATCGTGCCCCCTGACTCCCCGACCCGCTAGAACTGGATCTGCGCCCCCAGCTCGACGACCCGGTTCGGTGGCAGGTTGAAGTACGCGGTCGCCGGCTGGGCGTTCTTGGTCATGAAGGCGAACAGCATCTTCCGCCAGCGCGCCATCCGTGACCGTCCGGTCGGGATCAGGGTCTCCCGGCCCAGGTAGAAGCTGGTCTCGGTCGGCTTCAGGACGGGACCCTTGTCGCGCAGCGAGATCAGCACGCTGGGCACGTCGGGCGTCTCCATGAAGCCGTAGCGCGCCCGCACCTGGTAGAAGCCGTGCCCCAGCTCCTTGAGCTCCACCCGCTGGCTCTCCGGCACCTGCGGGATCTCCTCGCCGATGATCGACATCAGGAATACCCGCTCGTGCAGCACCTTGTTGTGCTTGATGTGATGGAGCAGCACGGGGGGCGCGCCGTCCGGATCCGACGTCATGAAGACCGCGGCCCCCGGCACCCGGTGCGGTCCCCGGCGCCCCACGTCCGCCAGGAAGAGGTCGAGCGGCAGGGTGTTCTGCCGAACGATCGAGGCGAGGATGGTACGCCCCAGCTTCCAGGTGCTCATCAGGGTGAACACGAGGAGCGCCGCCACCAGGGGGAACCACCCGCCGGTCGGGATCTTGATCAGGTTGGTGAAGAAGAACGCGAGGTCCACCACCAGGAGCGGCACGCCGACGGCAGCCACCTTCCACCACCCCCAGCCCCACCGTTCGCGCGCCACCACCATGAAGAGCACGGTGGTCACCGACATCGTGCCGGTCACGGCGACGCCGTAGGTGGCGGCCAGGTTCGAGGTGTTCTGGAAGCCCAGCACCAAGGCGAAGCACGCGGCCGCGATCGCCCAGTTCACCTCGGGGATGTAGATCTGCCCCACCTCCGTCCGGGAGGTGTGGACGATCCGCACCCGAGGCGTGTAGCCCAGCTGCAGCGCCTGCCGTGTGAGTGAGAACGAGCCCGAGATCAGGGCCTGGGAGGCGACCACCGCGGCCCCGGTCGCCACGCCGATCATCGGATAGAGCGCCCAGGAGGGCACCAAGGCATAGAACGGGTTGGAGACGGCCGCGGGCGTGGTGAGCAGGAGGGCGCCCTGGCCGAAGTAATTGAGCACGAGCGCCGGGAGGGCCACCGCGAGCCAGGCGATCCGGATCGGGCGGGTACCGAAGTGGCCCATGTCCGCGTACAGCGCCTCGCCCCCGGTCACCACCAGGACCACCGCCGCCAGCACCACCATGCCGTGCACCCCGTGCCGGACGAAGAAGCCGACCGCGTGGGTGGGCGAGACCGCCACCAGCACCTCCGGGTCCCGCACGATGCCGGCCACGCCCAGCACCGAGATGCACACGAACCAGACCAGGGTCATCGGTCCGAAGACGGCGCCGACCCCCGCCGTCCCCCGCTTCTGGAAGGCGAAGAGGCCGAAGAGGATGACGAGCGAGATTGGGATGATCCAGTGCTCCAGGGCGGGCGCCGCGACGGCGAGCCCTTCCATCGCGCCCAGCACCGAGATCGCCGGGGTGATCACGCCGTCACCGTAGAGCAGCGCGGAGCCGAAGAGGCCGAGCATGACCAGGAGCCAGCGCCGGGGGGTGGTGACCCGGCCGGGGCGGAGGAGCGCCAGCAGGGCGAGGATGCCGCCCTCCCCGCGGTTATCCGCCCGCATCATCAGCACCAGGTACTTGTAGGTGATGATGAAGTTCAGCGACCAGAAGATCAGCGAGAGGACGCCGAGGATGTTGTCCCGGGTGAGCGGGACCCCGTGCGGCCCGCCGAAGCACTCCTTCAGGGCGTAGAGGGGGCTCGTGCCGATGTCGCCGTAGACGACCCCGACGGCGCCGAGCGACAGCGCGAGGAGGGCCTTGCCGCGCGGAGGGACGCGGTGGGCCGGGTCCGCCGCCTCAGCCATGGGACGAAGGGCTCCGCCGCCAGTCTGCCAGGGAAAGACCGAAGATGGCCACCACGATCACGGCCGAGACGACGCACCAGCGACAGATGGCGTGGATGACGAAGAGCTCGAGCGCGGTCAGGTACGCGGTGAAGAGGAGTGCCCCGCCGGAGAGCGCCAGTAGCGTCACGGCCGGCCAGCGCCGGTCCCGAGCCGCCGGCTGCAGCCCGCCCACGGCCACGCCGAGCAGCAGCGCGTATCCCAGCACGCCGATCAGGGCGAC
>JBFIUJ010000136.1:0-7671 GCA_041607595.1 Gemmatimonadales bacterium
CCCCCCCCCCGACTCCCCGTCTGGGACCGTCACCAGGGGCCTTGGTCCCTCTCGCGAAGCCCCACCGGGGACCCCAGGATCTCGTGCAGCACGAAGGCATCCTGCAGGGAGACGCCCCGCAGCCGCGCGGTCCGTCCCGTTGGAGCGTCGGTGTGAGCCGCCGGCTGGCGGATCCGCTCGTCGAACGCCTTGTGATCCTGGAGCGTAAGCGCACGATTGCGGGCCTCGGCCTCCTTCACCCGCCGCGCCGCGATTCCCTCGACCAGCTGATCCTGGTCCACGACCTTGCGCTCGCCCCGGTCGAAGCCTCCCTCGCGGGAGACGACTTCGGGCTCTATCTCGAGCGTCTCCCGCTCCTCGACTTCCTCGGCGCTCTCGAGCGGCCTGCCAGCACGGCGGCCGAGCGGCCCCGCCCTGCCCCCTTCCAGGTCCTGGCCCATGGTCCGGAGGAGCCGCTCCAGCCGCCGGACTTCCTCCTGTGATGGGTCCAGCCGGCGCGATGCCTGGCTGCCGACCGACCGCGTGGACGGCCCGTGGACATTGGTGGGCTGCCTCGCCTTGGGTGGCGGAGGGGCTTGCGAGGCCTGTTTCTGACGCTTCTTGGCCCCGGAGATCATGTTGATGACCACCCAGAGGATCGCAATCCAGATGAGTCCGCTGAAGCCTTCCATGGCTCAGCCCTTCGGGGCGTCGCTCTGCCCCGCGATGCTTTGCCGCATCGTCGTGTCCGCCTCGATGTTCCGGTATCGCTGGTAGTCCATCACCCCGAGCTTGCCGTTCCGGAACGCCTCCGCCATGGCCATCGGGATCTGCGCCTCCGCCGCGATCACCTTGGCGCGCTGGTTCTGGGCCTCGGCCTTGAACTCCTGCTCCATGGCCACGGCCAGGGCCCGCCGCTCCTCGGCCTTCGCCTGGGCGATCCGCTTGTCCGCCTCGGCCTGGTCGGTCTGCAGCTCCGCACCGATGTTCTTGCCCACGTCGACGTCGGCGATGTCGATCGAGAGGATCTCGAAGGCAGTCCCCGCGTCGAGCCCCTTGGCGAGGACCGTCTTGGAGATCATGTCCGGGCTCTCCAGCACCGCCTTGTGGGTGTCGGCCGAGCCGATGGTGCTCACGATGCCCTCGCCCACGCGCGCCAGGATCGTCTCCTCGCCCGCTCCACCCACGAGCCGATTGATGTTGGCGCGCACGGTGACCCGCGCGACCGCCAGCATCTGAATCCCGTCCTTCGCCATCGCCGCCACTTTCGGCGTGGTGATGACCTTCGGGTTGACGCTCACCTGCACCGCTTCGAACACGTCCCGGCCCGCCAAGTCGATGGCGGTCGCCTGTTGGAAGGTGAGCGAGATGTTGGCCTTGTCGGACGAAATGAGAGCGTCGATCACCCGCTTCACGTTTCCGCCCGAGAGATAGTGCGCCTCGAGCTCGTTCACGTCCGGCCGGAGGCCCGCCTTGTAGGCCTGGATCATGGGGACCACGATCGCCGTCGGATTCACCTTCCGGAAGCGCATGCCGAAGAGGGTGAGGAACGAGATGCGCACCCCCGACGCCAGGGCCGTGATCCAGAGCCCGATCGGGACGAATCGGAAGAAGATGAAGAGAACGATGATGACGAAGAAGAACAGCACGAAGAACAGCGCGGGGGCGACGTCTTGCACGGGAGGATCCTCAGGCGTTGAGAAGATGACGAGCCCGCCGCGCCATGCACGACGGGCCCGGGAGAGTCAGTCGATCCGACGGACGACCTGCCGGTAGCCTTCGGCCCGCAGGAACTTGACGCGGCTCCCGGAGGCGACGTACCCGCCCTCCGTCACCACGTCGATCAGCTCCTCGTCCAGCTTCACCGTGCCGGCGGGCCGCAGATCCGTCACCGCCGTGGCCTCCCGACCCACGAGGTCGAGCCGCTCCGGGGCCGAGAGGAAGCCGCCGGCCTTGTCCACTGCGTCGTGGAGCAGCAGGCCGCGGAGGCGGCCGCTGCTGGGGAGGTGACGGAGCCACGCGTAGGCCACGGCCCCGGTGATGACCACGCTGGCCGCGAGGATGATCAGTGCCTGGGAGACGTCGGCGACGGTCGGAATGTTGCCCAGCATGGCCAGCACCACCGCGGCGCCCGTCAGGAGGGCGCCGAGGATGCCCGCCACCCCGAAGCCCGGCAGCAGGAAGATCTCCACCCCGATCGCGATGAGCCCGCCCAAGAGCAGGAGCACTTCTTCCCAGCCCGCGAGCCCCAGCAGGAGACTCGATCCGAAGAAGAGGCCGATCGATCCCACACTCAGCGCCCCTCCGAGGCCGAACCCGCCGGACTTGATCTCGAAGACGAGCCCCAGCATGCCGAGGCTCAAGAGCAGGGGCTGCACGAGCGGGTGGGTGAGGAACCGGACGGCCAATTCGGCCCAGTTGGCCTCGATGGTCACGACGGTGGCGCCCGGCAGTCCCACGGCCGCGAGCAGCGCGGGCTCGTCCGGAACCTCCGCCCTGGCGAAGCGGACCTGCAGCGCCTCCCGGGTGCTCAGGGTGAGGAGCTTCCCCGAATCCACGACGCCGGGAATCGCGATGGACTCGTCCACCATCGCCTCGGCGATCTTCGGGTCGAGGCCGCGCTCCTCGGCGATGGCCCGGAATTCCGCGCGCATCGCCGAGACGTACTTCTCCGGCGCCTTGGTGCCCTGCCCGTCCACCGGTGTGGCCGCGCCGATCACGGCTCCCGGCCGCATGTAGATGCCGTCGGACGCGAGCGCGATCAACGCCCCGGCGCTGTAAGCCCGCGGGTTCACGAAGGCATAGACCGGGATCGTGGCGTCGCGCACCGCGTCCGCGATCCGTTCGGCCGCGTCCACCCGGCCGCCCGGCGTGTCGATGTCCAAATAGGCCGCCGCCGCGCCCGCCGCCTCCGCCTCGCGAAGCGCGCGCGCCACGTAGGGCGCCAGGCCGTTCTCGATGGTGCCGGAGACGACCACGCGATGCACGACCGGCGCCTGGGCCGGACCGGGAACGGCGAGCACGGCCACAATGGCCGAGAGAACGAAGACGCGCCTCATGTACGGTGTACCTCCACAGGGCTAGCAGTAGGAAGCTAGCGGCCGGTGAAGGGGATGTGAAGTGGACGCGGCGGCCCCCCCATAGGGGAGGCCGCCGCGTACCCGGAGCCCGGAGCCCTCAGCGAGGGCGCTGGCGCGGACCGTCCGAGCGCTCGTCCACGATCTCCTGCACCCGCTCCATCAAGCGTTCCCGCATGATGAAGAGTTGGGCCCGCTGCACCGGGGAGAGGAAAGCCGAGAGCTCCCGCAGCTCGTCCCGATAGGTCTGGACCTGGGCCACCTTGAGGTCGGCGAGCCCGTCCGTCAGCTTGGCCAGGCTGTCCTGGTTCGCGGCGACACCGGGCCGCAGCTGGGCTCCGATCGCCGCCTTCAGGATGCGCTCCGTCCGTTCGAGCTCGATGCGCTTCACCCGATACGCGTCCATCGTGGTCCGCAGCCGTCGGGCCTCGTCGTCGTTCAGCCCGAGATCCTGTCGGATCCGGGCGGAGAAGCGCTCCTCGATCTGCCGGCGCAGCATCTCACGGCGTCCCGCCGGCGTGTCCCGGATCTGGGCCGCGGCCAGCGGGGCGATCGCCACCAAGAGCCCCAGCGCCCATAGCAAAGTCCTTCGCATCATCCCTCCAGGGAGCCCAAGACGCGCTCGAGCTCCTGCACGTTGAGATCGCCCAGGCCGGGCTCGATGATCGGCGTCCCCTGCACCGCCGGCTCGATCGCCTCGAGCACGTTCTGCAGCTCGGCCGCGCTCAGCTCCTCGAGCTCCGGAAGCTGTATGAGGAAGGTCGGGGTCGGGGCGTCCCCGGGGGTCGCGCGGTCCCCCGGCGGCAAGAGGAACAGCGCGAGCGAGGCCGCGGCGGCCAACGCCGCGCCACCCCAGGCCACGCGCCGCCACCGGCGCACCCGATCGGCCGCCGGCGCCGCCCGCAACCGGGCCACCACCAGCTCCGCGATCGGGGACGGGTCGAGCCCGGCCTCCACCTCGCGCCCGAGCGCCCGCGCCGTCCTCGTGAGATTCCACTCGGCGCCGCAGTCGGCGCACGCCGCGAGGTGGGCCTCCTCCTCCTCGGTCCAGCGGAGGGTTCCCCTCGCCACCGCGGGCATGCGTTGGGACAGGCGATCACAGTCGGTCATTGGAACAACTCCTTCAGCCGCTTCACCGCGTGATGGTAGTGCACCCGGGCCGCGCCGGGGGTCGTGTCGAGCGCCGCGGCGATCTCCCCGTACTCCGCACCCTCCTGGGCCCGCAGCAGGAACACCTCCCGTTGCAGCCTCGGCAGGCGGGCCAACTCGGCCCGGAGCCGCTCCTCCGCCTCCACCGCCGCATACTGCCGTGCCGGATCGTTCCGATCGGGCAGGTCCCGATCCTCGAGCGACAGGACCGTGCGGCCCTTCCGCCGCCGGAACTGGTCCTTGAGCAGGTTGCTCCCGATCGTGAAGAGCCAGCTCCGAAAGGACGCCTCGGCCCTCCACGAATCGAGCCGCCGGAAGGCCCGGAAGAAGGCCTCCTGCACCAGGTCCTCCACGTCGCCCCGTGACGCCCCCGCACTATAGAGGAAACGCCCTAGCGCCCGGGCATGCCGATGCACGAGCGCGGTGGCGGCCTGCTCGTCCCCCCCCCGGTAGGCGTCCACGAGGCTCGCATCCGGCTCGGGACCCACCTCGGACGGCGCGCTCATCTCATTCCGGGAGACGGGGCTACTCCCCTCGTGTTAAGTGGTTGACCGCACCGGGACCGGCCGGTACCTTTCGACTCGAACGAACGTTCGGACGGATCGATGCCCCCCTTCGATGACCGACGCCAGGCCCTGCTTGCCACGGCCGCTCGCGTCTTCGCCGAGAAGGGCTATCACGCCAGCTCGATGCGCGACCTCGCGCGGGCCAGCGGGATGAGCCTCTCCGGCATGTACCACTACGTCGACCGCAAGGACGACCTGCTCTTCCAGATCCAGGATCAGTGCTTCGCCGAGGTCCTGGCCGGCGCGAGCGCGGCGGTCGCGGACCGGACCGATCCGGTGGATCGGCTCGGGGCGTTCATCCGGCACCATGTGTTGTTCTTCACGGCCAACATGGACGAGATGCGGGTGCTGTCCCACGAGGACGAGGAGCTCTCGGGGACGATGGCCGCCCGGATTCGCCAGCGCAAGCGCGCCTACGTGGAGCTCCTCCACCGGCTGCTCGAGGAGATCCCCGGCCAGACCGTGGATCCCCACCTCGCCGGCTATGCGCTCTTCGGCGCGATGAACTGGCTCTACACCTGGTACCACCCAGACGGCGCGGTGGCACCGGCCGAGCTGGCCGACCAGCTCACCAACCTGTTCCTTCGGGGGTTCGCCCCCACAGCCGCTCACGCGGCCGCTCCGGCGGCCGCCACCCACGGAGGATAGCACCCTTGGCTACGACCATGACCCCTCGACCGGGCGCCCCCGCCCCGACGGACAAGATCCTGGTGGACTACGAGGTCCGCGACGGCCTCGCGATCCTGACTCTGAACGACCCGCCCGCCAACACCTACACCTACGACATGATGCGGCAGCTAGACGCGGCGATCCTGGACGCCCGCATGGCCGACGAGGCGCACGTGATCCTCCTGCGCGGACACGGCGACAAGTTTTTCTCCGCGGGCGCGAACATCAACATGCTCAACTCCGTCACGCCGCGCTTCAAGTACTTCTTCTGCCTGCACGCCAACGAGACCTTGAACCGCTTGGAGCACACACCGAAGCTGACGATCGCCGCGTTGAACGGGCACTGCGTGGGCGGCGGACTGGAGATCGCCATGGCGTGCGACATCCGGCTCGCGCGGCGCAACGCGGGCAAGATCGGGCTGCCGGAGGTGAACCTGGGCGTGCTCCCTGGCACCGGGGGAACCCAGCGCCTCACCCGACTCATCGGCAAGTCCCGGGCGATCGAGCTGATGGCCACCGGTGAGACCTTCTCCTTCGAGCGGGCCGAAGAGCTGGGCATCGTGAACCAGGTCCTCGAGAAGGACGGCTTCTGGGACCAGGTCCTGATGTACGCCAAGCAGTTCTGCCCGCCCAACAAGGCCTCCAAGGCGGTGGGGCTGATCAAGCGAGCGTGCCAGTCCGGGGCGGAGGTGCCCTTCGAGAGCGGCCTCGCCATCGAGCGGGAGCTCCAGCAGCAGCTCTTCCAGTCGGAGGACGCCAAGGAGGGACTGGCAGCCTACGCCGAGAAGCGCATGGCCTCCTTCAAGGCCCGCTGAGCGCCATGCGCACGGACCTCTTCATCGGCCAGGAGTGGACGCCCGCCGCATCGGGGCGGCGGTTCGACGTGGTGAACCCGGCCACCGAGGAGGTCCTGGCCCAGGTGGCGGAGGGCGACGCCGCGGACATCGACCGGGCGGTGGAGGCGGCGCGGTCGGCTCTCGCGAGCGATGCCTGGCGCGGGCTCTCCCCCCGGCGGCGCGGGGCGATCCTGCACCGGGCGGCCGACATCCTGGCCACCCGGACGGAGGACGTGGCCGCGCTGGAGACGCGGCAGAACGGCAAGCCGCTCTTCGAATCCAAGATCGACGTGCGCCAGACGGTGGACACGCTCCGCTACTACGCCGGCTGGGCCGACAAGCTCACCGGAGAGACCCTGCCGGTGGATGGACCGTACTTCGCCTACACCCTGCGGGAGCCGGTCGGGGTCGTGGGCGCCATCGTGCCGTGGAACTTCCCGCTCAACCTCGCCTCCTGGAAGGTGGCCCCCGCGCTCGCGGTGGGCTGCTCGATGGTGCTGAAGCCCGCCCCGGAGACTCCCCTCACCGCCCTGGTGCTGGCGGAGATCCTGGCCGAGGCCGGGCTCCCACCAGGCGTGCTGAACGTCGTGCCGGGTGGAGGACCCACCGCGGGAGCGGCGCTGGTGCGCCATCCCGGCGTGGACAAGATCGCCTTCACCGGCTCCACCGCGGTCGGGAAGGAGATCATGCGGGAGGCGGCGGCCACCCTGAAGCGGGTGTCGCTCGAGCTCGGCGGCAAGAGCCCCAACGTGATCTTCGAGGACGCCGACCTCCCCGCCGCGATCAAGGGAGCTCAGAACGGGATCTTCTACGGGAAGGGGGAGGTCTGCGCCGCCGGGAGTCGGCTGATCGTGGAGCGGTCGGTGAAGGACCAGGTGGTGGAGCAGCTCGCCAAGCGCGCCGCCACCCTCCTCCCCGGCGACCCGTTCGCCAAGGAGACCCGGCTCGGCGCCATCGTCTCGCAGAAGCAGATGGAGCGCGTGCTGGGCTATATCGAGCGTGGACGCGCCGAGGGCGCGTCCCTCGTGGTGGGCGGCGGTCGGGCCTCGGTCAACGGCAAGGGCTACTGGGTCGAGGCCACCGTCTTCGACGGCGTCACCCCCGAGATGACCATCGCTCGAGAGGAGATCTTCGGACCGGTCCTGGCCGTCCTGCCCTTCGACGATCCCGACGAGGCCGTGGCGCTGGCCAATCAATCGCTCTACGGGCTGGCCGCGGGCATCTGGACTCGGGACGTCGGCAAGGCCCATCGCCTCGCCCGGGCCATCCGGGCCGGCACGGTGTGGGTCAACTGTTACAACGCATACGATCCCGCGGCGCCGTTCGGTGGCATGAAGCAGTCCGGGTTCGGTCGCGACCTGGGCCGCGAGGCGCTGGAGCAGTACACCGAGACCA
>JBFIUJ010000137.1:0-7620 GCA_041607595.1 Gemmatimonadales bacterium
GCCAGGTGACCCAGCTCTCCGGCGGGCAGCAGCAGCGAGTGGCGCTGGCCCGCGCCCTCGCGCCCGAACCCCGGATCCTCCTGCTCGACGAGCCCCTGTCCAATCTCGATCCCGCCCTCCGCGAGCGGACCCGCCGCGAGCTCCGCGCGGTGATCCGTCGCGTGGGCATCACCACGGTCATCGTCACCCATGAGCAGGAGGAGGCCTTCGACCTCGGCGACCGGATCGCGGTGTTGCGGAGCGGGCGGCTGGAGCAGGTCGGGACCGCGGACGCGCTCTACACCGAGCCCGCGAGCGCCTTCGTCGCCGGCTTCGTGGGTCGCGCGAGCTCGGTGGACGTCGAGGTGATCGGCTCCGCCGGGAGCGATGCCGTTCGCGTACGCGTCGGCGGCGCGGAGTGGACCGTGCCCTCCCGCGGGCGGGCGGGCGAGCCGGGTCGGCCCGCCCGTCTGCTCGCCCGTCCCGAAGCGCTACGGATCGGGCCGGCGGATCCCGACCAAGCCGTCTTCGTCGGCACCGTGACCGACCGGCGGTTCCTCGGGGCCACGAGCCTCTTCCGCGTGGCGGCGGACAGCGGGACGGTCCTGGAGGTGGAGGGACCGGCGGGCACCGCGGAGGTCGGGGCGCGGGTCGGCGTGGTCCCGGCAGGGGCCGGCCTCCATCTCTATCCCGAGGGCGGCACGTGAGTCGACGCCCCTCGGCGATCGCCGGCTGGCTCCTGGCGGCCGCCTTGGCCTGGCTCGTCGCCTATCCCCTCGTGCTCGTCCTGGTCCAGGGCCTGCGAGGCGTGGACGGATGGACCCTGGAGCACGTCCGTCGGTTCGCGGCGCAGCCCGCCGAGTGGGCGGCGCTCTGGGCCACGCTGTGGATCTCGGTCGCGAGTGTCGTCCTGGCGGCCGGTCTCGGCGTGCCGCTCGCGTTTCTGTTCCAGCGGGTGGAGTTCCCCGGCCGACGCTTGCTCGGCACGCTGGTCGCCCTGCCCGCGGTTCTGCCTCCGCTGGTCGGGGTCATCGCCTTTCTCTTCCTCTACGGCGAGACGGGCTTCGTGGCGCACCTTTTCCGTGGGCTCCTCGGGGTCGATCGAGCGCCGTGGCGGTTGGAGGGCGCGGGCGCGATCCTGCTGGTGCACGGGTACTCGATGTACGTCTACTTCTACCTGTTCACCCGGGCCGCGCTCGCCCGCTTGGATCCGGCCGCGCTCGAGGCCGCAGCCAGCCTGGGGGCGGGCCGATGGCGGACGTTCCGGCGGGTGACCCTGCCGATGCTCACGCCGGCGGTGGCGGGGGCGGCCCTCCTGACCTTCATGACCTCGCTCGCCTCCTTCAGCGCGCCGTACATCTTCGGGGGCGGCTTCCGGGTCATGACGACGCAGATCGTCTTCACCCGGCTCAACGGCGATGACGGCCTGGCCATGGTTCAGACGGTCTCGCTCACCCTGCTGGCGCTGGGCGGTCTCTGGCTCCTGCGGCTGGCAGACCCGCGGCGTACCCTGGTCGGGGCGGGGAAGGGCGCGCCCCCGGCCCCCGCGCCGGCCCGCCGCGCGGTGCGGCTCGCGCTCGCGGCCGCGGCCGTGGCGCTGGCCGTCGTGCTGCTGCTGCCGCATGCCACGCTGCTGTTGGTCTCCTTCGTGCCGATCGGCACGTGGACCACCGAGGCGCTCCCGCCGGCCTACACGGTGGACAACTATCTCTCGCTCTTCCGCGAGCCCGAGCGGCTGAGGCCGCTGGTGAACAGCCTCTGGATGGCGAGCGCGGCCACGGTGGCGGCACTGGGCGTGGCGCTGGCCGCCGGCATCCTGCGGGTGCGGCACCGGGTGCGGGCCGGCGGGGCGATCGAGGCGCTCCTGGGACTCCCCTGGGCCGTGCCCGGGACCGTCTTCGCGATTGCCTTGGCCGGCGCCTTCAGCGTCTTCTCCCCCGCGACGTTCCGGGTGGTGCTCGTGGGGACGATCTGGATCCTCCCGCTCGCCTATCTCGTACGGAACCTGCCCATCACCGGTCGGGCGGTGCTGGCGGGATTCCGGCAGCTCGACCCGTCGCTGGAGGAAGCGTCGGCGACCCTCGGCGCCGGCCGGTGGCGCACCCTCCGGCGGGTCACCCTCCCGCTCCTGCGGCCGGCACTCGCCGCCGGGGCGACGCTGGCCTTCGTCACCGCCTTCGGGGACTTCGTCACCTCGATCATGCTCTACACGTTCGAGACCCGACCCGTCTCGTTGGAGATCCTGGCGAGCCTGCGGCAGGCCGACGTCGGCGTGGCCGCGGCCTACGGCGTGTTCCTCATGGTGGCGAGCGCGCTGGTGTTTGCGCTGGGTGGTGAGCGGCGGGGCGTCGTGTGAGCGGCGAGGGGCTGGGCCAGCGCGACCACTTCCGGCGGCTGCTCGTGCTCATCGCGGCGAACTTCGTGGACATGATCGGGTTCGCGATGGTGCTGCCGCTCCTCCCGTTCTACGCCCTCAAGATGCAGGCCACCCCACAGACCATCGGGTGGCTCATCGCCTCCTTCTCGATCGCGCAGTTGCTCGCGGCCCCGCTCTGGGGACGGGTCTCCGACCGCTACGGTCGCCGCCCCGCGCTGCTGATCGGCCTCACGGCCTCGGCCATCGCGTATGTCGTGTTCGGCCTGGCGGACACGGTCGTGGTGCTCTTCGCCTCCCGCTTCATCCAAGGGGCGGGCGGCGGCACCACCGGCGTGGCCCAGGCCTACGTGGCGGACACGGTGCCGCCGGGCGACCGGGCCCGCGCGCTCGGCTGGCTCTCCGCGGCCACCTCTGCCGGCATCATGGTGGGACCGGTGCTGGGGTCGCTGGCCGCACACTGGGGACAGGAGGCGCCCGGGTTCGTGGCCGCGGCGCTGTGCCTCATCAACGTGGTCTTCGCCTGGCGCTGGCTCCCGGAGTCGCGCCGGAAGGACGGGCACGCCCCGAGCCGCCGGCCCGTCTGGCACGCGGCGTGGACGGTGGTGCGCTCGCCCCATGGCGCAGTGCCCAAGCTGGTCTGGATCTACAGCGTCGGTATGCTGGCCTTCGCCTGCCTCACCTCGGTCCTCGCCCTCTTCCTGGAGGCCGAGTTCGCCATCACCGAGAAGACGATCGGCTACTTCTTCATGTATGTCGGCGGGCTCTCGCTGGTGATGCGGTCCTTCTTCCTCGGGCCGATTGTGGACCGCATCGGCGAGACCTGGGCCATGCGGCTGGGCGCCGGCCTCCTCGTGGTGGGGCTCGCCTCGTATCCCCTGGCAGGCAACCTCTGGGTGCTCGCCGCGGTGATCCCGCTCGTGCCGGTGGGGACCGCGCTCCTCTTCCCGAGCACGACCTCGCTGATGTCTCGCGCGTCGGCGCCGGAGGATCTGGGGACGACGATGGGGGTGGCGCAGACCTTCGCCGGCCTCGCGCGGGTGGTGGCGCCGATCTTCGCCACCCGTGCGTTCCAGGACCTAGGCCACGCGATGCCGTTCTACTTGGCGGCCGGCATCGTGGCCATGGTGAGCGTGCTCGCCTTCCAGGTGGAGGACGGCCGGCGGGCCGCGGCTCCGGCCGAGGCGGCGTGAGAGACCGCTCGGCGGGTTAGAAGGTCCAGCCGGCCGCGAGATTCACGTGGGAGGCGGTGGCGCTGCCGGCCCCGTACGTGGTCCGGTGCTGCCGGAACTCGAGCCCCAGGACGATCGGGGCCGGGCGCCAGTGGGCGTGCACCTCCCAGGTCTGGTTCTTGAGCCGCTGGGTCGCGAGGTCGAGGTCCTCGTCCTCCGGGTCATCGATCCCGAACCCGCCTCCCAGGGTCACGGTCCGAGCCGGATGGAGGTTGAGCTGGGCCCAGCCGCCGCGGGTGCGCACCGGCACCCCGCCGACGCCGAAGTTCTGCCCGATGGCGCCTCCCCCGAGCCCCGCGATCCCCTCGCCGACGAACGCCTCCCCGCGCAGCTCCACTTCCGCCGTGATCGGGATCCGGGCGGCGACCGCGGCGGCCTTGGAGGCCAGGAGGCTGTCGCCGGCGGTCGAGAGCCATCCGTAGTGTCCGCCCACGCTCACCTCGCCCGCGGTGGGGCCTGCGCCCCACCGGGCTCGGAGGCGGCTCTGGAGGTACGGCCGCCGGCTCTGCTCTGCGCGGTCCGGCTGGGTCAGGAACGGCCCCTGCGGGGTGTAGCCGGTCGGGGCCAGCGCCGAGCCCTCCAGGGTGAAGACGAACCCCGGGGTGGAGACCAGGTCGCCGCTCAGGCGCACCTGCGGGATCCAGAGCCAGAGATTCCCGGCGCCCGAGTACGCGGACAACCCGAGGGCGGCGAGCGAGACCGGGTTGAGCTCCGCGATGGGCGGCGCCTCCTGGCCGACGAACACGGCCCCGCGGGACCAGGCCAGCTCGCCCCAGGCGCGGCGGATCCGGAGCAGCGGGAAGGTGCGCCCGCCGGCGGAGGGCTGCTGCCCCCCGAAGAAGTCCACATCCAACTCGGCGCTGAGGTTGCCTCCGGCGAATCCCGCGAGGAAGGCGTTCACCTGGACGCGGGTCTGTCGCATGGTGGCGCCCGCGCCCGCGGTGGGGAAGCTGTCGACCGCGGCGTCTCCCGGCACGGCGAACTGCGGGAGGTCCACGTTGTTGGTCTTGGCCGACGTATAGAAGCCGTTCATCAGAACCGTGCCGGTGAAGGTCACCTCCACCCCCGGCCGCTCCTGGGCGGAGGCGGAGGCGGCGACGAGACACGCGGCGAGGGCCAATCCGAGCTGGGGAGCGAGGCGCATGATCGGGTCCGGAGCGTGAGACGTTGACGGTGTTTCCACGGAGCGGTAAGCTACCACCACCATGAGGAAGATACGTCGCCTCGGCCGAGCCGGCTTGCCGCTCGTCGCGGGCACGCTGGCGATCGCGGCCGGGTGGAGCGGGGCGGGAGACGTCCTGCGAGGACGGCTCTCGATCCTCGATCGGGGAGATCGCCCGGCCCAGGACGTGGGGCAGGCCGTGGTCTGGCTGGTCGGCCGGTCTGCCGCGGCGGCGGCTCCCGGAGCGGCCCGGATCGTCACCGAGGGCAAGCAGTTCGTGCCCCGGATCACGGTGGTCACGGTGGGGTCCACCGTGTCCTTCCCCAATCAGGACCCGTTCAACCACAACGTCTTCTCGCTCACCGAGGAGGGCGCCTTCGACCTCGGCCTCTTCTCGCGCGGGGAGGCGCGGAGCGTCCAGTTCCAGGAGCCCGGGATCATCCGGATCTACTGCAACGTGCACGCCCAGATGAGCGCCATCGTGGTAGTCCGGGAGAACCCGCATTTCTCTCGTCCGGAGGGCGACGGGTCCTTCATCCTCGACGGGGTTCCGCCGGGCACCTATACGCTCCACGCCTGGCACGAGCGGGCGCCCGAGGTGACCCGGGCGGTCGTGGTCGGTCCCGAGCCCGTCCGTCCGCTGGAGATCCAGATGGACGCGCGCAAGCACAATTTCGTCCAACACCTCGACAAGACAGGCCGTCCCTATTCCCGGCGGGGTCGGCGCTATTAGCCGCCCCGGCGGGCTGGGCCTCGGCGTCAAGATCTTCGGCGCGACCACGCTGGTGGTCGTCGTCGCGCTGGGGGCCGCGCTGCTCCTCACCAAGCGCCGGGCGGACCAGGCCGCGGATGCCTCCATCAACCGGGCCCTGGAGGCCACCCAGTCGGCGATCGAGGACGCCCTCACCAGCCGCAGCCACACCCTCCTGCAGGTCACCCGGGCCCTGGCCCAGGTGCCGTTCTACGTCTCCCGGGTCGAGAAGGGGCTGCTGACCGATACCCGGGCGGACCTGCTGGACCAGGTGGACGAGTTCCGCCAACAAGCCGAGGCCGACTGGGCGCTCATCACCGACGGCCAAGGGGTGCTCAAGGCGTGGACCCTGAACCGCGACGCCTTCGACGAGCCGCTGGGCGGCGGCGCCCTGGTGGGGCTGGCGTTGGGCGGGGATGTGACCGAGGGGCTGTGGATCGAGGAGGGCCCTCAGGGCGACGCCCTGTTCCAGGCGGTCGGGGTGCCGCTCTCGACCTCGCCGGGCCGGGTGCTGGGCGTGCTCGTGCTGGCGGCCGCGGTGGACAGTGCGTTGGCGGCTCGGCTCGAGCGGCAGACGGCCTCGGAGATCGTGTTCGTGGCGCTGGATGAGGAGGGCCGCCGGCGGGTCGCGGTCTCTACGCTCCCCAGGGGAGAGCTGGACTCCGTGCTGGCGAGTCTCCCCCCGCTGGGCGTGGACGACAGCGTCACGCCCCGGCTCCGGGTGGCGGCCGGTGACGAGACCTGGGTCGGGGCCGTGGGAGGTCTGCGGACGGCGGACGGCTTCGTCGTCGGGGAGTACGCCGGCTTGCGCTCCCGCGACGTCGAGCTGGCGGCCTACACCCAGCTGCGGGAGTCGCTCGCCCTCGCCTTCGGGGGCGGGATCGTCTTCGCGCTCCTCTCGTCTCTTCTGCTGGCGCGCCAGATCACCCGCCCGGTGCGCGAGCTGGTGGCCGCTACGCGTCAGGTGAGCGAGGGTCGGTACTCGGGGGTCATCGAGGTCGGCACGAGGGACGAGATCGGCCAACTGGCAGACGCCTTCCGGGACATGGTGGGCGAGCTTCGCGAGAAGCAGGAGCTGGTCGAGTTCTTGAGCTCCTCCGGGGGGCAGACCCTGGCCATGGCCACGACCGCCCCCCAGGCCCCGGTCGGCGGGATCGCGGTCGGGGGGGTCCTGGCCGGCCGCTACGAGATCAAGGAAGTGTTGGGGCGCGGCGGCATGGGCGTCGTCTACCGGGCCCACGACCGGGATCTAAACGAGCCGGTTGCGATCAAGACCCTCCACGGGAGCCTGCTCGAGGCCGATAGCACGAGCCTGGAGCGGTTCAAGCAGGAGATCCGTCTCGCCCGCCGCATCTCTCATCCCAATGTGGTCCGGACCCACGACCTCGGCGAGGTGGACGGCACCTACTTCATCACCATGGAGTTGGTGGAGGGGACCAGCCTCGAGCAGGTCTTGCGCAAGCGGGGCCGGCTGCCGATCGGTGTCGTCCTGACGGTCGACAAGCAGCTCTGCCGGGCGCTCGAGGTCGCGCACGAGCAGGGCGTGATCCATCGCGACATCAAGCCGCAAAACATGGTGGTGGACGCCAAGGGCTTCCTCAAGGTGATGGACTTCGGCATCGCCCGGCTGGCGGAGACTCGGGGGGAGGGACTCACCGCGGCCGGGTCGGTGATCGGGACGCCCGAGTACATGGCCCCCGAGCAGCTGATGGGGGAGGAGCTCGATGGGCGGACGGACCTCTACGCCGCCGGAGCGGTGCTCTTCGAGTGCGCCACCGGGAGGCAGGTCTTCGCGGCGACGTCTCTCGCCTCGGTGATGATGAAGCAGGTGGACGAAGCGCCGGCCGATCCCCGGACGCTGAACCCCGACGTGCCGGAGTCGCTGGCGCACGTGATCCTCCGGGCACTCGCCAAGCGGCGGGAGGATCGCTGGCAGTCGGCGGAGGAGCTGTCCCAGGCCCTGGAACGGGTCGAGGCATGAGCGGCGACGACCGCCTGGAGCGTCTCGAGCGGCGGGTGGCCGTGCTGGAGCGCCTCGTGCGGGAGCTCGTACCGTCCGCCGCCCGCGCCGAGACGGCGGCGGCCCCACGGCCGCCGGAGGCCGCTCCGGCGGCCGCCGCCC
>JBFIUJ010000138.1:0-7611 GCA_041607595.1 Gemmatimonadales bacterium
GTCGCACGACACAAGGGCGCGCGCTTCATGCTCGCATCCACGTCCGAGGTCTACGGGGATCCCCAGGTCAACCCACAGCCCGAAACGTACTGGGGGCACGTGAACCCGATCGGGCCGCGGGGCGTGTACGACGAGGCCAAGCGCTTCGCCGAGGCCATGGTGATGGCCTACCACCGCTTCCACGGGCTGGACACCCGGATCGCCCGCATCTTCAACACCTACGGTCCCCGGATGCGGGCGAGCGACGGCCGAGTGGTCTCCTCCTTCGTCACCCAGGCCCTGCGGGGCGAGCCGCTGACCGTGTACGGCGACGGCCAGCAGACGCGTTCCTTCTGCTACGTCTCCGACCTGGTGGAAGGGATCTTCCGGCTGTTCCAAAGCGATCGGGTCGAGCCGACCAACCTGGGGAACCCCGACGAGTTCACCGTCCTGGAGCTGGCGGAGGCGGTCCTCCGGCTCACCGGATCGCGGTCCGAGCTCGAGCAGCACCCCCTGCCCACCGACGATCCCAAGGTGCGGCAGCCGAACATCGCCGTGGCCCGCGAGGTGCTCGGCTGGTCCCCGACGGTCGCGCTCGACGAGGGCCTCCGCCACACGATTGCCCATTTCACGGCCCAGTTCGCCTCTGGGTCTGGCGACCGCATCGTCAGGGGCCTGGAATGACACGGATCCTACTCACCGGCGCCGCCGGGTTCATCGGTTCGCATCTCGCGGAAGCGCTGCTCGCGCGGGGCGACGACGTGGTCGGCGTGGACAACTTCGACCCCTTCTATCCCCGTCCCGCGAAGGAGCGGAACCTCCAAGCGCTCCGCGGCCGGTCCGGGTTCAGCTTCCACGAGCGGGACATCCTCGACGGCGAGGCGATGCGGGACCTGCTCACGGCGGAGACCGTCGTGGTCCACCTCGCCGCCAAGGCCGGCGTCCGCCCGTCGTTGGAGCAGCCGGCGGCCTACGCCCGGGCGAACCTCGCGGGGACGGCCGCGCTGCTGGAGGCCGCGCGCGACGCCGGAGCCACCCGGATCATCTTCGGCTCATCGTCCTCGGTCTACGGCGATGACACGCCGGCCCCGTTCCGGGAAGATGCACCCTCCCTGCGCCCGGTTTCCCCCTATGCCGCGACCAAGCGCGGGGGGGAGCTCTTCCTCGCCTCGGTCGCCCCGGTCTACGGCTTCCGCTCGGCCGCCCTCCGGTTCTTCACGGTCTACGGCCCCCGCCAGCGGCCCGACTTGGCGATCCACGCCTTCACCGCCCGGATGATCCAGGGACAGACGATCACGCTCTTCGGCGACGGCAGCCTGTCGCGCGACTACACTTATTATTCGGACATCGTAGACGGGGTGGTGGCGGCGATCGACTGGTCGGACCAGGCCCCCGTCGGTATGGAGATCTTCAATCTGGGCGGCAACCATCCGGTCCCCCTGTCGGACATGGTCGCGGAGATCGCGCGCGCCGTCGGCACCGAGCCCACGGTCGCCTGGGCACCGATGCAGCCGGGGGACGTGCGGCATACCTCGGCCGACCTGACCAAGTCCGGACGGGTGCTCGGCTTCCGCCCGCGCATGCCCTTCGACGAGGGCGTGCGGCGCTTCGTCGACTGGTATCGGGAGACGCATGCACGCCGGACCTGAGCACCTCTTCCAGCAGGCCCAGGAGCGGTTCGCGCGACAGGACTACCGGGGGGCGGTGCTCCTGTTGGAGGAAGCCCTCGAAGCGGGGCACGCCTTCGCGGACGTCCATCATCTGCTGGGGCTCTGCTACTCGCTGCTCGGACAAGGCGAGTCGGCCATGCCTCATTTCGACCGGGCGCTCGCGCTGAACCCCCGGTATCTCGAGGCCCATGTCCATCGCGGCATCCTGCTCAGCGATGCCGGACGCACCGCCGAGGCGGAGGACGCCTTCCGCCAGGCGGCGGTGAGCGCGGACGGCCCGCCGGCGGCCGGACTGCCGACCCACATCGCGGGGCGCCTCGCCAACCAGCACGCCGAGCTCGGCGATGCCTACGCCGATGCCGGTGCACTCGACCGCGCGATCGACCAGTACCGGGACGCCCTGGCGCTTGGGCCCGGCTTCGCGGATCTGCGGTATCGACTGGCGCGTCTGCTGCTCGAGTCCGGACGCACCCTCGAGGCCCGGGAGGAGCTGGAGCGGGTCGTCGAGGACCAACCCGATTTCCTCGACGCTTTCGCCGTGCTCGGGCTGGCCCGATACCTGTCGGGCGACGCGGCCGGCGCCCGGGACGTGTGGCACACCTGCCTGGAGCGCCGTCCCGGCCATGCGCGGGTGAGCGCGTACCTCGCCATGATGCACCGGGGGGTGGAATGAGCGCCTGGCGGCTCTCGCTGGCGCTCCTCCTGGTTGCCTGCGGCGGCGCCGCCGCCGATCACGAGCGCCTGGGCGACCAGGCCTACGCCTCGGGGCGACTGGGCGAGGCCCTCCAGGAGTATCGGGAGGCCGCGTCCGAGGGCCGGACCCGGGTCTATGCCAAGCTGGGCCAGGCCGCGCTCCGGACCGGGGACCTGCGGGAGGCCGGCGAGGCGTACCGCCGGCTGGGGCAGGAGGATCCCCCCCGTGTCGCGGAGGCGGCGAACGGGCTGGAGCGCGTGGCACACGCCGCGGATCGGGCCAACGACCTCGTCGCCCTCCGGGCCGCCTTCGACGGGCTGCGCACGCTGGGCCAGGGCCGCGCGGTCGGCCGAGTCGCCTTACAGCTGGTCCGGCGGACCGAGCTCCGGGGCGAGGACGCCGCCGACCTGCTCCCGTTCGCGATGGCCGCTACGCCGGACGCCGGGACCCAGGATTCGCTGCTGACGAGCTATGCCCTCGGGCTCCGCGAGGCGGGGCGCTGCGTCGAGGCGACCCCCGTCTTCCGAAGCGCACTGCGCCGGTCCCTCGATCCGTCGCTGCAGGTGGACGCCCGGGGGGGCCTCGCCGGCTGCGCCTTCGCCGAGGGACAGTCTACCCTGCTGCGTGATCCCAGCCGAGCCGAGGAGTGGTTCCGGGCCGCGCTCGCCGTGGATTCGACCAGCGAAGTGGGGCGCCTCGCCTTCATCGGCCTGGGGGACGCGCGGCTGGCCCAGGGCGACCTGTTCGGCGCGGCCATCGCCTTCCAGGCCGCCATCTCGGCCAGCGTGGTGACCGACACCATCCGCTCCGCGGCCGCCGCCCGCCTCAACGCACTCGCCTCCGCCCCGACTGCCGACGACCACCAGCCCTTCACTCCATGACGCATCGCCTCCTCCTCGGCCTGCTCCCGTTGGCCCTCCTGGCCTGCGGTCGCGCCACGCCGCCCGGTTCGGTGCCTCCATCGGTCGCCCGCGTGGCCTCGGCGGAGCAAGTGAACGCGCTCTGGACGCGCGCGGAGCGGGACTTCCGCCGGGGGAAGTGGGGCAAGGCAGCAGATCTCCTGCAGCGACTCACCCTCGAGTTCGCGCCGGGGGACGCGCGGATCCCGCGGGCGCATTTCTACCTGGGGGAGAGCTACTTCGGCATGCGGAACCACCTTCAGGCGGTCCGGGAGTTCCGTCGGGTGGCCGACGAGCATCCCAATCACCCGCTCGCCGCGGAGGCGCTGCTCCGCGCGGGGGACACCTACGCCGACCTCTGGCGCCGGCCGGAGCTCGATCCGACCTACGGCCAGACGGCCTTGGGCACCTACCAGGAGCTGCTGAGCCGCTGGCCGGACTCGCCGCCCGCGGCCCGCGCCCAGGTGAAGATCGCACGCCTCCAGGAGCGCTTCGCCTACAAGGACTACCGCTCGGCCCTCTTCTACTTCCGGTACAAGGCGTACGACTCCGCGATCCTGTACCTGCGGGGCATCCTCGCCGAATACCCGCGGACCCCGGTCGTGCCCGACGCGCTGCGCAAGCTGATCGAGGCATTCCGGATCCTCGGGTACCAAGAGGACCTGGCCGAAACCTGTGACTACCTCCGCCGGTTCCACCCCGACGAGCCGCTGCCGGAGCAGGGGTGCGCGCCGCCGGACGGGGGGCAATGATCGGGCTCTTCGGCGGATCCTTCGACCCGATTCACCACGGGCACCTGATCGCCGCCCGGGTGCTGGCCGAGACCCTGGAGCTCGACGCGGTGTGGTTCGTTCCGGCCCGGGCGCAGCCTTTCAAGGTGGGGCGGCACGGAGCGGGGGCGGCGGCGCGGGCGGAGATGGTGACCCTGGCGATCGACGGCGAGCCGACCTTCCGCCTGGAGCGGGCGGAGCTGGACGGGCCGGCGGTCTCCTACACCGTGGAGACCCTGCGGGCGCTCCGGACCCGCGAGCCGGGCCGCGACTTCGCGCTGCTGCTCGGGGCGGACGCCGCGGCCGAGCTGCCCGGGTGGCGGGAGGCGGAGGCGATCCCGGGGCTGGCCCAGGTCGTCGCCTTCGGCAGAGCCGGGGCGGCGACGCCGGCCGGAGGGCTCGTGTCCCGGGTCGTGTCGGTCCCGGCGATTGCCATCTCGGCCACGCAGATCCGGGGCCGGGTGGCGGCCGGGCGGTCCATACGGTATTTCGTCCCCGAGGCGGTCGCGGCGTACATTGCGACCCAGGGGCTCTATCGGGAAAGCGACGGATGATCAAGCAGATTTTCGACGCGGTCTTCGGGTCGCGATACACGCGCGAAGTCAAGAAGATCCAGCCCATCGTGGACGTGATCCACGAGCACGAGGCGCGTCTGAAGGACATGCCCGAAGCGGACCTGCGGGCCCAGACCGAGCTGTTCCGGGCCCGTCTGGCCGAGCGGGTCGGGGACATCCAGCGAGAGCTCGAGGAGCTCCGGATCGCCAAGCACGAGTGTGCGGACCCCACGGAGCGCGACGGGCTGGAGCGCCAGCACCACGAGGTAGAGACGGCCTTCCTGAAGGAGCTCGAGGCGGGGCTCAACGACCTGCTGCCGGAGGCCTTCGCCACCGTGCGGGAGGCGTGCCGCCGGCTCCTCGGCACCACGGTCGTGGTGACCGGGCGCGAGCTCACCTGGGACATGGTCCCCTACGACGTGCAGCTCATCGGCGGAATCGTGCTCCATCAGGGGAAGATCGCGGAGATGGCGACGGGCGAGGGCAAGACCCTCGTCGCGACCCTCCCCATTTACCTGAACGCGCTGTCGGGGCGCGGCGTGCACCTGGTGACGGTGAACAGCTACCTGGCCCGCCGGGACGCCCAGTGGATGGGCCACATCTACGGCTACCTGGGCCTGAACGTGGCCTGCCTGGACGACACCGAGCCGGGCACCCCCGAGCGCCGGGCGGCCTACGCGGCGGACATCACCTACGGCACCAACAACGAGTTCGGCTTCGACTACCTACGGGACAACATGGTCTTCACGCTGGACCAGCGGGTTCAGCGGCGCCATGCCTATGCGATCATCGATGAGGTGGACTCGATCCTGATCGACGAGGCCCGGACCCCGCTCATCATCTCCGGACCCGTGGGCAGCGCGGAGAACGACAAATACGCCGAATTCAACCAGCAGGTCGCCGAGGTGGTCCGGAAGCAGACGGCGGCGGTGAACGGGATCGTGGCCGAGGTGGAGGCGCACCTGGCCCAGGGGGATATGGAGAACGCCGGGCTCAAGCTCTACCAGGCCCACCTGGGGACACCCAAGAACAAGCGGCTCCTCAAGCTCGTGAACGACCCCAAGCTCAAGCAGCTCCTTCAGAAGAACGAGCTCGACGCCATCGCCGATCGCAAGCTTCCGGTCCGGCAGCAGCGGATGCGCGGGGTGGAGGAGGTGCTCTTCTATGTGCTCGACGAGAAGGGGCACGCGGTGCACCTGACCGACCGCGGCGCCGAGGCCCTCTCGCCGGGCGATCCCTCCCTGTTCATCGTGCCGGACATCTCTGAAGTAGTGCACGACATCGAGCGGGACCCGTCGCTCACGCCGGCGGAGCGCACGGAGCGCCGGATGCAGGTCGAGGCGGACTACGCGGTGAAGAGCGAGAAGCTCCACATCATCCACAAGCTCCTGCAGGCCCACTCCCTCTACGAGAAGGACGTGGACTACCTGGTGCAGGACGGCCAGGTGATGATCGTGGACGAATTCACGGGGCGCATCATGCCGGGCCGCCGGTGGGCCGATGGGCTCCATCAAGCGGTGGAGGCGAAGGAGAAGGTCCAGGTCAAGGGGGAGACGCAGACCCTCGCCACGGTCACCATCCAGAACTACTTCCGGATGTACGACAAGCTGGCCGGCATGACCGGCACGGCGGAGACGGAGGAGACCGAGTTCTACACCATCTACGGGCTGGACGTGATGGTGATTCCGACGCACCGGCCGGTGTGCCGTCGGGACATGGTGGACCGGATCTACCGCACGCGGCGGGAGAAGTACAACGCCATCGCCGACGAGGTCGAGCGCCTGCACCAGCTGGGGCTCCCGGTCCTGATCGGCACGGTCACGGTCGAGGTCTCCGAGACGCTGAGCCGGCAGCTCAAGCGCCGGGGCCTGAAGCACGAAGTCCTCAACGCCAAGCATCACCAGCGCGAGGCCGAGATCGTCGCCGGGGCGGGCCAACGCAACGCCCTCACGATCGCGACCAACATGGCGGGCCGCGGCACGGACATCAAACTGGGCGCGGACCTGGACCTGACCGCCCCCGAGGCCGGCCTGCAGATCGTCGGCACCGAGCGCCACGAATCCCGCCGGATCGACCGGCAGCTGCGCGGACGCTCCGGGCGCCAAGGCGATCCGGGTGCCTCGGTCTTCTTCCTCTCGCTGGAAGACGACCTGATGCGGCTCTTCGGCGGGACCGACCGAATCGCACGGTGGATGGAGAAGAGCGGTGCGGAGGAGGGCGAGGTCATCACCGGCAAGCTGATCACCCGCGCGATCGAGCAGGCCCAGAAGCGGGTGGAGCTGCAGAACTTCCAGGTCCGCAAGCGGCTGCTCGAGTACGACGACGTCATGAATCAGCAGCGGGAGGTGATCTACTCGCTGCGGCTCTTTGCCTTGGAGCGGGGCGCGGAGCTGAAGGCCGAGGCCCTGCGCATGGTGACCGGGGCGCTCGACCGTGCGGTCCACCAGTTCCTGGCCGACACCGCTCGGGCGGAGGAGTACAACCGGGAGGGCCTGCGTCAGGACCTGGCCCTCCGGTTCCTCGTGACGGCGGACGGCGTCGGCGACGAGAAAGCCACGCCGGAGCTCGCCGACATCGCGGCGGCCGCCACCGTCGAGGGCGAGCAGGCGCTGGCCCGGAAGCTGGCCTACCTCACCGAGTTCGGAAAGAAGATCGGCATCCCGGACGTGGACGGCCAAGTGCTCTCGCAGGTGATGCTCACCGTGCTCGACGAGAAGTGGAAGGACCACCTCTACGACCTGGACCTGCTGCGGAACGCGATCCAGTATCGCGCCTACGGGCAGCGGGACCCGCTGATCGAGTACAAGCGGGAGGCCTTCGACATGTTCGAGGACCTGATCCACGACATCCAGACGACCTTCGCGGAGCGGTTCCTCAAGATCCAGGTGACGGCCGAGCCGCCGCGCCCAGCGCCCGCCAGACCCGTCCCCACGCCGGCGCGGGGCGGATCCGCCGACCTCTTCCCCGGTGAAGCGCCCGCCCCCCGACTGCCTGCCCCGGGGGCCGGCCGCGCGATGGCCGGCGGCTTGGGCCCGATCGGCGCGA
>JBFIUJ010000139.1:0-7571 GCA_041607595.1 Gemmatimonadales bacterium
CGGCATCCCCGTCATCCATCTCGCGCTGGAGGCGGAGTGGCAGGGGGCCAAGGCGGCGATCCTGGTGATGGAGTACGTGGAGGGGGAGACGATCGCGGACCTGATCGCCCAGCAGCGGCGGCTCGACCCGGACGACGTGCTGAACCTCTTCGTCGAGATGCTGGGCGTGCTCGACTACCTGCACACCCGGGTGCCGCCGATCCTGCATCGGGATCTCAAGCCCGCCAACATCATCGTGCGGCCGGGCGGCACGCCGGCGCTGGTGGACTTCGGCGCGGTCCGGAGCGCGTTCCTGAATCCGGACGAGCCGAGCTCCACCGTGGTGGGGACCTACGGGTACATGCCCTACGAGCAGACGATGGGGCAGGCGAGCCCGTCCAGCGACCTCTACGGCCTCGCCGCCACGTTCCTCCACCTGCTCACGGGGCGTTCTCCCGCCGATTTCATGGACGGGGACGCCAGGATCGCGGTCCCCGAGCCCCTCCCCTGCGGCGAGCCGATGCGAGGGATCCTGGCCCGGATGCTACGCCCCACGCCTTCCGAGCGGTACCAGACCGCCCGGGAGGTGCGCACCGCGCTGCTCGGCGGCACGGCCTCCGCGCCGGCCGCCGGACCCGGGGCGGCCCTCGCTGCCCTCGATCGGCCGCTCCCGGTCGAGCTCCCACCTACGCCCCGCGCCATCGCCGGCCCCATGAAGACGCTCTACCGCCAAGCCCGGTACAGCACCTGGGAGATCATAAACAGCGACGGCGAGGGCTCGGTGGAGGCGGGCGTGATGGACATCGTGCTGATCGTCTTCTTCGGGGTGCTGACCGCGGGCATCGTGCCGGCCGTCTTCCTCAGCCGAGCCCTGGCTCGGCGCCGGAAGGTGAAGCCGTTCATCGTCCACGGCCTCCCCGCCGTCGGCGAGGTGCTCGAGCTGGCCGTGGAGAAGATCGAGTTCGACGCCCGGCTGATGCGGGTGCGATACGCCTTCGAGGCGGACGGGCGCCGCCGGCTGGGCACCGACCGCGTGATCCCCGGCATGGCCGACCAGTGGGAGGTGGGGAGCGAGGTCCGGGTGCTCTACCTGCCGGACCGGGAGTACCAGAGCATCGTGGTCGGGAGCCACTGAAGACGATGCCACAGATTGCGCAGAAGTAGCCGCAGATTGAGCAGATGGTACGGATGGACGCGGAGTTGTCTGCGTCCATCTGTGTTATCTGCGCTATCTGTGGCTACCCTCCGACGATCGCCCCCACGATGAGGAAGGGCTCGTCGCCCGAGACGACCGCCTCGGGCAACGGCGCGTCCGGCGGCTCGTGGGAGAGGTCCCGCCGGCAGGCGAAGAACCGCAGGAAGGGACGGCGCCGCTCGGTCGCGTGGTCGCGGATGGTGCCCCGCAGCACCGGATACCGGGTCTCGAGCGCGGCCAGGACCGCGCGCAGCGTGACCGGCTCCCCCGCCGGCACCGCGACCGTCACCTCTTCGCCCACTCGGGCCAGGGTCTGCAGGTGCTGCGGCAGGATGACCCGGATCATGGCCGCAGATTACGCAGATGGGGGCCGCAGATTAGCGCAGATAACCAGATCGTCTCCGTGTCCATCCGGAGCATCTGCGTCATCTGCGGCATCTGTGGCCTCACGTGAGCGTCTGCACCTCGACCGAGAGCACGGCCGGCAGGTCGCGCACGATGGGGGTCCACCCGTCGCCCGCGTCGGCCGAGGCGTAGACCTGCCCCCCGGTCGTCCCGAAATAGACGCCGCAGGGGTCGAGGGCGTCCACCGCCATCGCGTCGCGCAGCACGTTCACGTAGCAGTCCTGCTGCGGCAGCCCCTTGGTGAGCGGCTCCCACTCGTGCCCGCCGGTGCGGCTGCGGTAGACCCGGAGCTTCCCCTCGGGTGGATAGTGCTCCGAGTCGCTCGTGATCGGGACCACGTAGATCGTCTCGGGCTCGTGGGCGTGGACCTCGATGGGAAAGCCGAAGTCGGTCGGGAGGTTCCCGCTCACCTCCTCCCAGCGGTCGCCGCCGTCGTCGCTCCGCATCACGTCCCAGTGCTTCTGCATGTACAGGACCCCCGGGCGGGAGGGGTGCATCGCGATCCGGTGGACGCAGTGGCCCACCTCGGCCGTCGGGTCCGGGATGTACTGGGAGACGAGACCCCGGTTGATCGGCTTCCAGGTCTCGCCGCCGTCGTCGGTCCGGAAGGCACCCGCGGCCGAGATCGCGATGAAGATCCGCTTCGGATCGCTCGGGTCGAGCAGGATGGTGTGGAGGCAGAGCCCCCCGGCCCCGGGCTGCCAGTGGGGCCCCGTGCCGTGGCCCCGGAGGCCCGCCATCTCTTTCCAGGTGCGGCCCCCGTCGGTGGAGCGGAAGAGGGCAGCGTCCTCCACTCCCGCGTACACGGTGTCCGGATCGTCGCGCGAGGGCTCGAGATGCCAGACCCGCTTGAATTCCCAGGGGTGCGGGGTGCCGTCGTACCACTGGTGGGTGCCGGCCTCGCCCTCGTAGGCGAACTCGTTGCCGACCGTCTCCCAGGTCTTGCCGCCGTCGTCGCTCCGCGGGAGCACCTGGCCGAACCAGCCGCTCGACTGCGAGCAGTAGATCCGGTTCGGGTCCGCCGGCGAGCCCTTCAGGTGGTAGATCTCCCAGCCGCCGAAGTGGGGACCGCTCACCTCCCAGCGCTTGCGCTTCCCGTCCGACGTCAGGACGAAGGCTCCCTTGCGGGTCCCCACCAGCACGCGCACTCGGCTCATTGTTGCCCGCCTCCTCTAGTCGGACTCCGGCGGCAGCCGGCCGCTCCGGAACATGGTCGTCCATGCCTCGCGGTCCTCGGCCGACAGCACGTCCAGCTCCGCCATGATCTCCCGGGCGAATTCGACGTCGCCCAGGCCGCTGGCGGTGATCAGGCCCCGGTCCCGCACCGCGGGAGCGTCCACGTAGGACGTCGGGTCCCGGTAGCCGGGCGCCTGCTCCGCGAGCCACGCGCGGCCGTTGCTCGTGTGCCGGCGCCCATCGAGCAGGCCCGCGCGGGCCACGGCGACGGTCGCGCCACAGATGGCGGCAATCGGCACGCCGCGCCGGTCGAGGTCCCGCAGGAGGGCCACCAGCCCGTCCTCCGCCGGCTCCTCGACCCAGCGATCGCCGCCCGGCAGGATGAAGACCGCGACGTCCTCGGGGTCGACCTCGGCCAGGGCCCGGGTGGGTCGCACGGCGAGCCCGCCCATGGACTCGACCGGCTCTCCCGTGAGGGACACCACCTCCACCCGGTAGTCCCCGCTCCGTCGCAGCTCGGCCAGGGCGTGCGCCGGCTCCCAGTCGGCGAAGCCCGGAAGGATGAAGAGGTAGGCGGCCTTGGAGGGCATGCCGGTTCGCCGGCCCGTCGTCCTATCCCGCGACCCTTGAGGGCTGCAGGCCGAGGAGGCGGTGCACGAGACCGGGGTGTCTCCTGAGCAGGTACACGCCCGCGACGATCGTCGCCAAGGCGTTGGCCAGGACGATGGACCACCAGGGGAGCACCTGGCGCATGGGGGTGGTGAGCTGGCCGACCGCGAGCACCGTCACGACGAAGCCCGCCACGATCACCGCGAGGACCAGCCGGCCCTGGGCGGGACGCTCCTCCGCCTGCCGTACGAGGCGGGTGACGACGAGCCCGATCGCGAGCGAGAGCGCCAGGTGAATCCCGTTGTACCAGAAGATGGCGGTCGGGTCGATCCGGATGGGGCGCCCGAGGACCCCGGCATCGCGGAAGTCTCGGAAGACGGCCTTGCCGAGGAGATCCACGGTGTAGAGGGTTCCCCGGGCCGCCAGGAAGTCGAACGCCGCGTAGAAGAGGGCCACCGCCACGTAGGCGATGAGCCCGACCACCAGCCCCTCTCGGATCGTTCGGTGCATGCCTGCCATGGCATCCTCTCAGCGGTGCGGTCCCGGGTGCGGCCGGGGCCCGGTGGCCCACACCGCCGGCCGGGCACTTGGCCAGGCATTAGAATGTGGTCTTGGCGCTTCGTCCGGAAGGTCCTGCAGGCCACCGGGCGCCGAGGCGAGGCAGATCCCGTTTTCGATCCACCCACCTCCAGAGCCGGTCCTCAGGGCTTGGCCGCGTACCCGCGCAGCCGGTCGTAGGCGGCGACCTGCTCGGCCGTCAGCACCCGCTTCATCGCGAGATGCGCCGCGAGGTGGACGTACATGAGCTCCCCGCGGAGCCGGCCCAGCTCCGCGGTCGCGTCGGCCAGGCTGGTGGAGTCGATGTGCGCGTGCTCGAACCGCCGGCCGAGCCCGGCCTCGGCTGCGATGATGCGCTTCCCCAGCGCGACCGCCCGGTCCAGCATCGCCTGCCGGATGGCGCGCACCCGGGCGAGCTGCTCCGGAGTCACGCCGAGCGAGTCCGCGAGCTCCAGCGCGTGGAGCGGACCGGGGTAGTGGTTGAGCTCCGCCGCGCGGGCCAGGCCCATGCCCGCGCCGGTCTCGAGGTCCTGGACCTCTTGTGCCGAGAGCGAAGCGATGCCGCTCTGCTGCTGGGCGTAGGGCGATGGCGCGTGCTGGTGCTCCTGGGCCTGCAGGGGGACCGAGAGGGCGAGGACGCCGAGGGCGATCATCGGAATGCGCATGGCCTGTTCCTGAAGGAATTGCGGAGGAATGTATCGGGATCTCCGGGCAGGCGCCCGGCCTCAGGGGTCGAGTCTGAGCTGCTGAGGCGCGAGGGGTCGGCACCGGGATCGCCTCGGCCGCCTGGTAGGTCGCCGCGCGCCGGGGTCCTCTGGGCGGGGACGGCTCGGTGAAGCCACGCCGAACGATGGACTCATTGCCGGCGCGTTGGCGTTCCCCGCGCCGGCGACTAGCTTAGGGCCTGGTTCGTCGCCGTCACGACGTGAAGACCGAGGGCGTCGGCCGACACTCTTCCCGGGAACAGCCCATGGGTTACCGCACCTGCACGATCCTCTTCGCGTGCCTCATGCTCGCCGGCTGCGGGCGCGAGGCTCCCTGCCCCCGCTGTGACGTGATCGTCATCGCGGCGACCGGAGAGCCCCGGTCCATTCTGCCGCCCCTGGTGGTCGAGACCGTCGGCCGGGACATCAGCGACCAGGTCTTCGAGCGCCTGGCGGACCTGAGGCCGGGTGGGGCCCCGATCGACACGTCGGCCTTTCGGCCCCGTCTCGCCGCTCGGTGGGAGCGAGTGGACCCCCTCACGCTTCGCTTCCACCTGCGCCCGGATGCGCGCTGGCAGGATGGCGAGCCCGTCTCGGCCGACGACGTGGTGTTCTCCTTCGCCGCGTTCCGCGACTCGCTGTTCGCCAGCCCGGCCCGCGGCGCATTGGCCCGCGTCGCCGACGTCACGGCCGAGGATGCGACCACGGTGCTGGTCCGCTTCAGCGCGCCCTCACCGGAGCAGCTGTACGACGCGACCTTCCACGTGCGGGTCATTCCAGCCCACGTCTGGCGCCCCCTGGGTCGGGAGACTTGGGCGGCCGACACGGCCCTGAGCCGGCTGGTCGGGAGCGGGCCCTATCGGGTCGCGCGCTGGGATCGGGGGCAGTCCCTGACACTGGAGGCCGACACGGTCGGGGGCCGGCGGACGCAGATCGGCACCGCGGTCTGGCGCTTCGCGTCCGACCCCGAGGCGGCGCTCAACCTGGTGCTGGCCGGCGAGGCCGACCTGCTCGAGACGGTCGGCTCCCCGGATCGCGTGGCGCGGGTCGAGGCCAACGCGACACTGCGCGCGGTGCGCTATCCGGCGGCGGTCTACGGGTTCCTCGGGTACCAGCTCGCCGCGGGTTCCTCCCGTGCCACCCCGATGGCGGACCGCCGGGTCCGCCGCGCCCTCAACATGGCGATCGACCGGGCGACCATCGCGACCGCCGTCTACGGCCCGGGCTCCAAGGCGCCTCCTGGGCCGATGTCGCAGGGGGTCTGGATCTGGGACGACAGCATCGCCGTGCTGCCCTACGACACCGCTCGTGCGGCGCAAGCGCTGACCGAGGCCGGGTGGGCCGTGGGGACGGATGGGATCCGCCGCAAGGACGGCCGGACGCTCGCGTTGGACATCCTCGTTCCTTCCACCAGCGCCGGGCGCCGGCGCCTGGCCGAGGTGCTGCACGAGCAGTGGCGTCGCCTGGGGGTGGCCGCGACGATCACCGCGGTGGACTTCCCGGTGTTCATGGAGCGGCTGAGCAAGGGGAACTTCCAGAGCTACATCGGGGCGTGGCTCAACGAGCCGAGCGTGCGCGGGCTGGTCGACCAGTGGACCGCCGCGGGGGTCGGGCAGGCGAACTACGGTCGCTACGCCAGCCCGGCATTCGACCGCCTGGTCGCACAGGCGGGTGGCGCCGCGGATCCCGCCGCCGCGCGGAGGATCTGGCGGGCCGCCTTCGACACCCTGAATGCGGACGCCCCGGCGCTGTTCCTCTATGCGCCGGTGAACGTCGCCGCGGTATCGCGGCGGGTGGAAGGGTTCGAGCTGGATCCCTACTCGTGGCTGAGCGGCCTCCCGGCGGTGACCCTCCGACGCGAGTGACCCCGGCGGTCTAGGCCGCCGACCCTCCGCGGACCGCGACCTCGAGCGTGGCCACGAGGACGGCGAGCTTCTTGAGCTCCTGATCGGCCCGCAGCCGGTCGAAGGCGCCGCGCGCCTCGCGGGCCAGCTCCAGCGCCGAGGCCGGGCGGCCCAGCCGGGCGAGCAGGTGCGCCAGGTCGCGCTGGGCGACGGCGGCCAGGAGCGGACGCGCATGCTCCGTCGCTCGGGCGATCACGTCGCGCAGCTGGGCCTCGGCCTCGGCCGTCTGCCCCATCCCCGCGAGCGCCAAGGCCAGGATCCGCAGATCCTCGGCCTGGAGCACCGGGTCGCCCAGCTCCCGATGCATGGACAACGCGCGCTCCGCCTCCCGCCGGGCGAGCTCCGGCTCCTGCCGCGCCACCCGGATCTCGGCCCGGCCCGCGAGCGCCTGGGCCTTGAGCCGGCGGTCGCCCAGCCGGTCCGCCTCCTGCAGCGCGGTCCCCGCGGCGGCGAGTGCCTGATCGTAGGATCCCATCTCCCGGTACGTGATCCCCAGGTTGTGGTGGGACTCCGCGAGCCCCGGGCCGAACTGCGCCTTCTGGTAGGCCGCGATGGCTCGGGTATAGGCGCCCACCGCCTTCCCCGAGTCGCCCTGCATGTTGGCGATGATGCCGAGGTTGTTGGCGCAGCGGCCGAGGGTGATCAGATCGCTGTCCTCCGCCGCCTGCTCCTGGGCGCGGGCGAAGAAGTGCGTGGCCTCGTGGAGGCCGCCGCGCTCGAGGGCGATGGCGCCGCACACGTTGAGCGCCCGCAGCTCCAGCGGTCGGTAGGCCAGGAGGCGGGCCCGCGTGAGCCCGACCATGGCCCACTGGTGCCCCACGTCCAGGCGTCCGAGCCGCGCATGCGCGATGCCGCAGAGCACCGCCAGGGTGGGGGACTGCTCCAGCTCCGCCGTCGGGTGACCCTCGAGGTAGGCCAGCAGCTCGGCGTAGCGACCCCGATCCGCCAGCCCTTGCGCCTCGTGCAGCGGCTGCAGCGCCCGGTGCAGCTCGGCCGCGAACTCCTCTTCCCACCCCTGGCAGGCGAACTTCCGCAGCTCGC
>JBFIUJ010000140.1:0-7473 GCA_041607595.1 Gemmatimonadales bacterium
GGGCGGGCGCCTCACCATCACCGCGTCGTCCGCTCCGTCGGACAAGAATGGTGCCGACGTCATGCTGCGCGTCACCGACACGGGCACGGGCATGACCCCTGACGTCGTGGAGCACCTCTTCGAGCCGTTCTTCACCACCAAGGCGATCGGGCAGGGCACAGGCCTGGGCCTGGCGATGGTGTACGGCGTGGTCAAGCAGAGCGGCGGCTATATCACGGTCACGAGCCAGCCCGAGCAAGGCGCGTGCTTCCGGATCTATCTCCCCCGGGTCGCGTCGACGGCGGAGGCCGCGGCCGAGACCCCCGCGCCAGTCCCCGCCGGGGGCGGTGAGACCGTGCTGTTGGTCGAGGACGAGCCTTCGGTGCGACGGCTCAACCGCCGGGCGTTGGAGACCGCCGGCTACACCGTGCTCGAGGCCGCCGACGGCGCCGAGGCCGTCACGCTCGCCGCGGGGTTCGAGGCCCCGATCCACCTGCTGCTCACCGACGTGGTGATGCCCGGCCTCAACGGACTCGACTTGGCCAAGCGGTTGAAGGCCCACCGGCCTTCGCTGCAGGTGGTCTACACCTCGGGCTATCCCGACACCGCGCACACGGCCGACGCCGGGATCGAGGACGACGCTCCCTTCCTGCAGAAGCCGTACTCGGCGGATGCCCTGACCCGGAAGGTCCGGGAAGTGCTCGAAGTCCCTCGCAGGTGAGCCCGCCCTAGCCGCAGTGCAGCCCCCGTCGGGTGGGACCGGCTCCGGACCGTCCGCCGCCTTCCCGGACGGCCACCCCGGGCGGTGGCCCATGCTCGCCATCGTCTCGCTGGCCGAGCTGCTCGGGATGAGCGCCTGGCTCGCGGGAACGGCCGTCGCCCCCGCGCTCGGGAACCTCTGGGAGCTGTCGGGCGGTCAGACCGGGTGGCTCACCTCGAGCGTGCAGCTCGGCTTCGTCGCCGGCACGCTGCTCGCCGCGGCACTCAATCTGGCCGACGTGCTCTCGAGCCGGACCTACTTCGCGGGCAGCGCGGTGCTGGCCGCCGCCGCGAACGCCGCGCTGCTCCTGGCCGGCGGCTATCCCGCGGCGCTGGCCTCCCGCTTCCTCACCGGCCTCTTCCTGGCCGGGGTGTATCCGCCGGCGATGAAGATGGCCGCCACCTGGTTTCGCTCGGGCCGCGGGCTCGCGATCGGCACGGTGGTGGGCGCGCTCACGGTCGGGAAGGCGACCCCGTTCCTGATCGAGGCCGCCGGCGGCCTTCGGGTCGAGGCGGTGGTGCTGGGGACCTCCGCCGCCGTCCTCCTGGCGGCGGCCCTGGTCGGCCTGGCCTATCGGGACGGGCCCTACGCATTCCCCCGGCGGCCCTTCTCCTGGGGGCTGGTGGGCGACGTGGCGCGGGAGCGGCGGGTCCGACTCGCCACGGCGGGCTACTTGGGGCACATGGTCGAGCTGTACTGCTTCTGGGCCTGGATCGCGGCCTTTCTCGCCGCGAGCGCGGCCGAGCGAGCGGCCGGCGGCCACCCCGTGCCCGGCGCCGGGGCGATCGCGTCCATGGCCTTCCTGGCGATCGCCGTCGGAGGGATCGGCTGCGTCGTCGGCGGGCAGCTGGCGGATCGGATCGGCCGGGAGCGCCTGGTGATCGGCTCGCTCGGGTTGAGCGGCTGCTGCGCCCTGTTGATCGGATTCGCCTTCGGGCAGAGCTTCTGGGTGCTGCTGCCGTTCGCCTGTGTCTGGGGGATCACGATCATCGCGGACAGCGCCCAGTTCAGCGCCGTGGTGACCGAAGTGGCGCCGAGCCACGCAGTCGGGACGGCGCTCACGCTGCAGACCTCTCTCGGGTTCCTGCTCACCATCCTCACGATCCAGATGGTCCCGCCGGTGGTCGATGCCTTCGGCTGGCGCTGGGCCTTCCCCGCGCTCGCCATCGGCCCCGGCTTCGGCATCATCGCGATGCACCGGCTCCTGGTGCTGCGCCGAGGCGCGACGGAGATCGCCTGAGCTTGCGACCGCCGAGGCGGTCCGCCAAGATACGCCACTGGCGCGGCGCAGCTCGCCGCCGACTTCACTCGATCACGGAGGAGGATGGATGACCACGGCCAGCGGCATCACCAGCACGGCCAGCGCGGTCTGGGAAGGCGGCCTGAAGAGCGGGCGGGGGGAGTTCACGGCGGGTTCGGGATCGTTCCACGCCGCGTACAGCTTCCCGACGCGGTTCGAAGGCGCGAAGGGCACCAATCCGGAGGAGCTGCTCGCCGCGGCCCACGCCGCTTGCCTCAGCATGGCCCTCGCCGCGAACCTGGAGCGCGCGGGCACCCCGCCTGACCAGATCGCCACCACTGCATCGTGTACCATCGCCGGCACGCGGGTGACCCGGATGCACCTAGCGGTGCGCGCCAAGGTGCCCGGGATCGACCAGGCGGCCTTCGCCAAGGCGGCGGAGGAGTCCAAGACGGGGTGCCCGGTGTCCAACGCGCTCTCCGGGATCCCGACCGTGGAGCTGGACGCCCGGCTGGAGTAGGGCTCGAGCGACGACGATCGAGCGCCTCCGCCCGAAGGTCGCGAGGCGCCGCTCCCTTCCGCCCCCTCGCCGCGGGGTGCAGATTTCCGGTTGTCCATGGATCCGATCTGCCACACCCTGGTAGGCGGCGCGCTCGCACAGTCCGGCCTGAAGCGCCGCACGGCCTTCGGCACGGGCGCGCTTCTGGTCGGGGCCAACCTCCCCGACGCCGACGTCCTGGCCTATGCGTGGAGTCCGCTGGTGGCGCTCGAGTTCCGGCGCGGGTGGACCCACGGCGTGCTGGCGATGGTCGTCTGGCCTCTCCTGCTCACCGCCCTCCTGCTGGCCTGGGCTCGAATCCGCCACGGCAGATACCGCGCGGCGGGCCAGCCCATCCGTCCGCTCCAGCTGCTGGCGCTCTCGACCATCGCCATTCTGTCCCACCCACTGCTCGACCTGCTGAATACCTACGGCGTGCGCTGGCTCATGCCGTTCTCGGGCCGATGGTTCTACGGGGACGCGCTGTTCATCGTCGATCCCTGGGTGTGGCTGGCGCTGGCCGGCGGCATCGCGCTCAGCGTTTGGCGGGAGCATCGCACCGGCCTCCCCGCGCCGGGCATCCCCCGCGTCGCGCTCGTCGCGCTGGCCCTCTACGCCGCTGCCATGACCACGGTCGGCTGGGCCACCCGACGGGCCGTCGCCGCGGAGTACTCCCGGGAGACGGGCGTGCGCGGTCCGCTGGTCGTGGCGTCTCCCGTGCCGGTGAACCCGTTCGCCCGCGACATCGTCCTGACCGGCGCGGACCAGTACATGACCGGACGCTACGATTGGCGGCTGGCGGAGCGGTGGGAGGCCGAGCGGACCTATCCCCTGCCCGGCATGAGCGCGGACGACCCCACGGTCTGGACTGCGGCGGAGACGGCCGACGGCAGACGCTTCTTGGTGTGGTCTCGGCTGCCGACCTTTCAACTCGAGTACGGGCTGGACTCGATGCGGGTTCATCTCATCGACCTGCGGTACGCGCGCGAGCCCGACGCCCGATTCGGCACGCTCACCATCGCGCTGCCATCGCAGCGCGCCGAGCGGCACGACCCCCTGGATTCCACCTTCCTCGCGAGGTGACGGTGACCGAGCGATTCCGACAGTTGGTCATGGAATGGGACGGCTTGGCGGTGGTCACCCGGTACGACCACCCGACCGGCACCTGGGTCTTCATCGCCCTGCATGATCCCACCCTCGGCATGGCCGTCGGGGGGTGCCGGATGAAGGTGTATCCCACGCCGGAGGACGGCCTCCTCGATGCGCTCCGCCTGGCCCGCGGCATGACCCACAAGTGGGCCGCCATCGACTTCGACTATGGCGGCGGCAAGGCCGTCCTGGCCATGCCGCGCCGGCTCGAGGGTGAGGAGCGGGCCGGCCTGCTCCGCCGGTTCGGACGGCTGCTCAACGCCCTCAACGGGGCCTACGGCACCGGGGTGGACCTGGGCGCCACGCCGGACGACATGGCGGTGGTGAAGGAGGTCTCGCCCTGGGTCCTCACCGGCGACGAATGGCACGGGGGCCACGTGGATCCCGGCCCGTATACCGCCCTCGGCGTGCACTCCTGTATGCGGGTCGCGCTCGAGCGCCTCGAAGGCTCGGACGCGATGCGCGGTCGCACGGTCGTGATCCAGGGCGTGGGGGGAGTGGGCACGCCGTTGGCGCGCGTGCTCGCGGAGGACGGTGCGCGCCTCCAGATCACGGACATCGACCACGCGCGGGGCCGGGCCCTGGCCCAAGAGCTGGGCGCGGGATGGCTGGCGGAGAACGAGGTGGTGGAGACGCCGTGCGACATCCTCGCCCCCTGCGCCATCGGCGGCACGATCAACCGGACGACGATCCCCTTGCTCCGGTGCCGCGCGATCGCCGGGTCGGCCAACAACCAGCTGGGGGAAGACGCCGACGCCGACCGCCTCCACGAGCGCGGCATCCTCTACGCCCCGGACTACATCGTCAACGCCGGCGGGGCGATGGCCTTCGGGCTGATGCAGCGCGGGGTGAGCGACGACGGGGAGATCCGATCCCGTGTGGTGGGCATCGGCGACTCGCTGGCGGCGATCCTGGCGGAGGCCGCCCAACGGGACGAGAGCCCCCTCCACGCCGCGTTCCGGAAGGTGGAGCGTGTCCTCGCCGCCAAGATGGCGGAGTCGGTCTAGGACTCAGCCTGCCCCGGAGACCAGAGGAGCTCCTCCATGGCGATGGTCGGGCGCCGAGCCGAGCCGGGCGGCGCGGCGGTGCGCCTCCAGTGCCTGCGGTGCGGGGGCGCAGAGCCCCTCGCACCCGGCGCCTCCTGCTGTCCCACCTGTGGACCGGGCCACGATCCGGGCATTCTGGATGTCGTCTATGACTACGACTCCGTCAAAGAGGGCCTCGGCGGACGCCCGGAGTTCCCTCCGGGACCGGACATCTTCCGGTTCCGCCCGCTCCTGCCGGTCGCTCCCCCTCCCGCCGGCGCGATCCTGGCCGCCGGAGGCACGCCCCTGGTCCCGGCCCCGCGCCTCGCCCGGCGCCTGGGACTCGACAAGCTCTATCTCAAGGACGAGACCAGGAACCCGACCCGCTGCCTGAAGGACCGCGCGACGGCCGTCGGCGTGGCCCTCGCCCTCCGGTCGGGCTCGCGGGATCTCTACTGTGCCTCCGCCGGCAACGCGGCCATCTCGCTCGCCGGCTTCTGCGCCCACGCAGGACTCGCCTGCCACGTCTTCGTCCCCGCGGAGGCGTCGGCCGAGCGGCTGGCGTGGCTGCGCGGCTTCGGAGCCGAGGTGCGGGTCTCGGCCGGTGGCTACGACGACGCTTTCGCCGAAGCGGAGGCGGCGGCCCGGGACACGGGCTGGTTCAGTCGCCAGTGCGCCTTCAACCCCTACCTGGTGGAGGGGAAGAAGACGGTGGCCCTCGAGATCGGCGAGCAGCTCGGCGGCAGGGCGCCCGACATCGTCTCGGCGCCGGTGGGAGACGGCTGTACCCTGGGCGCCATCGGGAAGGGCTTCCGCGAACTCCGGACGCTGGGACTGCTCGATCGGACGCCCCGGCTCCTGGGCGTGCAGGCGGAAGCGATGCGGCCGCTGGTCCGGCGCTTCCGCGGCGAGCCCGAGGTGGAGGAGCCGGGCGGGAGCGCCGCCCTGTCCATCGCGGTGCGCCGTCCGCGCAACGCCCGCCGGCTCCTGGCGGAGCTCGTGGCCAGCGGGGGAGAGATGGTGGCCGTCCCGGACGAGGCCATCGCGGCCGCACAGCGCGCGCTCGCCCTGGAGGCGGGGATCGTCGCCGAGCTGACCAGCGCCGCCGCGCTCGCGGGGCTCGAGGCGCTGGGCGAGGAGCGGCTCGCCGGGCGGACCGCGGTCATCGTGGTGACGGGCGGGCGCGCAGGGTAGCCGGCGCGAGCCACACGGGGACTCTTCCCTCATCCCTCCTTCACCCGACGTTTAGGCTCGATGGCCACCTTGGACAACAGGCTACCCATAGGCCCACCACCCGGAGGCGGCATGGAGGACCTCAATCCCTTCCACATCGCACAGGCCCAGTTCGCCCGAGGGGCCCGCCACGTCAAGGCCGACCCCGGGGTGTTGGAGAACCTCCTCCGACCCGCCCGTACCACCCGCATCGAGTTCCCGGTGTCGATGGACAACGGGGCGATCCGCATGTTCACCGGCTATCGGGTGCAGCACAACAACGCCCGCGGCCCCTTCAAAGGCGGCATCCGGTACCATCCGGCCGTCAGCGAGGACGAGGTCAAGGCCCTGGCCGCCTGGATGACGTGGAAGACCGCCGTCATGGAGATCCCGTTCGGCGGGGCCAAGGGGGGCGTCGTCTGCGATCCGAAGGCACTGTCCACCGCGGAGAAGCGGGCGATCACCCGGCGATTCACCATGCAGCTCGGGTCGATCATCGGCCCGATGATCGACATCCCGGCCCCCGACGTCTACACCGACGCCACCACCATGGCCTGGATGTTCGACACGTACGACATGACCCACACCGGCCAGAACAACCTCCCGGTGGTGACCGGGAAGCCGATCGAGCTGGGCGGGTCGCACGGGCGCGAGACGGCCACCGCGCGCGGCTGCGTCTTCTGCATTCAAGAGGCGGTCGCGCGCGGGCTGGTGCCCGGGGTCGGGACGATGGTGGACGCGCGGGTGGTCGTGCAGGGGTTCGGCAACGCCGGGGCGCACGCCGCGCGGTTCGCCCAGGAGGCCGGCGCCAGGGTCGTCGCGGTCAGCGACTCCTCCGGCGCGATCCAGTGCTCCGGCGGCTTCGATCCGGCGGCCGTGCTCGCCTACAAGCAGGCCACCGGCAGCGTCACCGGCTTCCCCGGCTCCACGCCGGTCACCGGGAGCGATCTCCTGGAGCTCGAGTGCGACGTGCTCATCCCCGCCGCGCTGGAGAACCAGATCACCGAGGCAAACGCCGGACGCATTCGGGCCAAGCTCGTCGCCGAGGCGGCGAACGGGCCGACCACACCGGCCGCGGACGACGTGCTCCACCAGCGCGGCATTCCGGTGATTCCGGACATCCTGGCCAACGGCGGCGGCGTGACGGTCTCCTACTACGAGTGGGTGCAGAACATCCAGGACGAGCAGTGGGAGCCGGAGACCGTCGAGGCCAAGCTCCGGAAGAAGATGGTGAAGGCGTTCCACTCGGTCTTCGACGTGGCGGCCGAGAAGCGACTCGACCCCCGGACCGCGGCCTACCTGCTGGCGGTGGAGCGGGTGGCGCGGGTCACCGAGATGCGGGGCATCTGGCCCTGACCGCGAGCCCGGCTCCGGCGGCCGGGACCGGCCGGTGTCCCCGGGCGCGATGTTCCCGCCCAATCCGGTCTGGTCCCAGGCGCCCCTCGGCACCGGGGCTCAGCGCCTGTACGCGACCGCGTAGTTCGAGAAGCGCCTGATCGCCGTAGGGCCCAGCCCGAGGTCGGGCTGGTCCCGTGAGGCCCTTCGCGGGGACGCTTCCGGCTGCGCGACA
>JBFIUJ010000141.1:0-7433 GCA_041607595.1 Gemmatimonadales bacterium
CGAACGGCGGCCGGGGCCGCCTGGGGTCCGCGGTCGGCGCCTCGGTGGGGATCGGCCTGGCGTCGATCCTCCTGCTGAGCGACCTGGACGCGCCGGCGCTGCTGCTGGTGACTCCGGCGCTCCAGATTGCGGCGTCGGTGGGGCTGGAGCGGGGATCGTCTCGGCGGCGCTAGGCCGCCCCGGCCGATTTGACAACGTGCGGTACGGCGTCCAAACTCCAGGCTCCCTCAGCCACCAAGGAGGTCGCCATGAATGTCTATGGCACCGAGGCCATCCGGAACGTGGCCTTCGTGGGTCACGGGGGGAGCGGCAAGACCACGCTGGTGGATGCCCTCGCCTTCGTTTCCGGCTCGAGCCGGCGCCACGGTTCCATCAAGGAAGGCACCACCCTCACCGACTACACTCCCGACGAGATCGAACGCAAGCACTCCATCAGCCTGGCTTTGGGCATCGCCGAGTGGGCGGACACGAAGATCAACCTGATCGATACGCCGGGATACCTGGATTTCCTGGGCGAGGCCGTCACCGGCCTGCACGCGGCGGACGCCGCCGTGGTCGTGGTGAGCGGCACCGGCGGCGTGGAGGTCGGCACCGAGAAGGTCTGGGAGATCTGCGACCAGCTGCACCTGCCCCGCCTGCTCTTCGTCTCCCTGATGGACAAGGATCACGCCGACTTCGAGCGGGTCTTCGCCGACATCAAGGAGCACCTCTCGCCCAAGGTCCTGCCGGTCGAGATCCCGGTGGGCGACGGCATGGACTTCCACGGGGTGATCAATCTGTTCTCCGGCAAGGCCCACCTCTACAAGAAGGGCACCAAGACCGGCGAGTACGAGGAGGGCGAGGTCCCCCCCGAGTACGCCGAGCGGTTCGAGAAGTACACCGAGCTCCTCACGGAGACGGTGGCGGCGACCGACGACGCGTTGATCGAGCGCTACCTCGAGGGGGAGACGATCCAGCGGACGGAGGTGATCAGCGCCATGAAGAAGGCGGTCGTCTCCGGGGAGATCGTGCCGCTGTTCGTGGGCAGCGCCGAGCTGACCTTCGGGATGCGCGCCCTCCTCACCAAGATCGTGGAGCTGCTCCCCTCACCCGCCGAGGTCGCGCCGCCGACGGACGCGCCCCTGGTGGGGCGGGTCTTCAAGACGATGTCGGAGCCGCACGTGGGAGACGTGACCCTGTTCCGGCTCTACCGGGGGACGATCAAGAACGGTGGAGAGGTGTTCAACGCAGAGCACGAGGTCATCGAGAAGCTGGGCCACCTCTCGATCCAGCAGGGGAAGGAGCGCACCGAGATCGCGCAGCTGAACGCGGGCGACATCGGGTCCGTCGCGAAGCTGAAGGACACCCACACGGGCGACACCTTCTGCCTCCCGACCAAGCCGGTCCGGCTTCCCCCGATTCCGTTCCCCGAGGCGGTGGACACCTCGGCGGTCGTGGTCAAGCAGCGCGGGGAGGAGGACAAGCTCGCGGCGGGGCTCCACAAGCTGCACGAGGAGGACCCGACCTTCCACTTCGAGTACAGCTCGGAGCTGGGCCAGACGCTGATCCACGGAATGGGCGAGCGGCACTTCGACATCCTGCTCGGACGGCTGGCGCGCAAATTCGGCGTGCACGCGGAGCTGGCCCGCCCCCGGATCGCCTACCGGGAGACGATCAAGGGCAAGGCCGAAGGCCAGGGGAAGCACAAGAAGCAGACCGGCGGCCGGGGGCAGTACGGGGACTGCTGGATCCGGCTCAGCCCGCAGCAGCGCGGCGCGGGGTACGAGTTCGCCGACAAGATCAGCGGTGGCGTGATCCCCAACAAATACATTCCCGCGGTGGACCGCGGGATCCAGGAGGCGGCGCAGCGAGGCTCAGTGGCCGGCTACCCGGTCGTGGACTTCCGGGCCGAGTGCTATGACGGGTCCTATCACGACGTGGATTCCAACGAGATGTCGTTCAAGATGGCCGCCATCCTCGCCTTCCGGAACGTGGCCGCGAAGGCGAAGCCGGTGCTCCTCGAGCCGTTGGACGACGTGGAGGTCTGGACGCCGGACGAAGTGCTGGGGGAGGTGCTAGGTGACCTGAGCTCCCGGCGGGGACAGATCCTGGGCACCGAGCAGGATGGGCGCCTCACCAAGGTGAAGGCGATCGTGCCGGAGGCGGAGCTCTACAAGTACTCCACCACCCTCCACTCGATCACGCATGGACGGGGGACGCACCGCCAGCGGTTCCACGGGTACGTCGAGGCGCCGCCCGAGGTCGCCGCAAAGGTGGCGGAGGAGGCCAAGGACGGAGACGACTGAGCTCGGCCCGGCTCACGGCCGCTCGATCCGCAGGTCGATCGAGCCTCGATAGTCGGCGATGCTCAGAACGACGGCCCACCGCCCCGGGGTGCCCGCGGCGGTGGTGGCCGCCCCGCCGGTGGCGAGGCTGCGGTCGAAGACGAGGGCGCCGGCCGCGTCACGGATCGTGAGCCGGCCGCTCCCCGCGGTGATGGTCGAAGCCTGGGTCACGCGGGCCGCGGTACCGGTCATCGTCCAGGAGAACATGAGGTCTTGGGTCACGCCCCGCACGTCCGGGGCGACCAGGGTGAAGAGGTCGACCGCATTCGTGACTTCGGCCTCCAACGGGGGCCCGTTGGGATCCGCGCCGCAGCCTCATGCGGCGAGGAGGAGCAACCCCATCCACGACCCCACCCGCCTCGCGCGGCATCGCATCACGTCCCTCCAGATTCTCCAAGGGTTGCGCCCAACGACTCCCAGTCCCGCTGCAGGCGCTCCACCACCGCCGTCGCGCCCAGGCCCTCGAGGGCCCGCACCGCGGCATCCCGCCGCTGGCCGGCGTCAGGCCGGTCGAGGCCCCGGAGGGCGAGCGCCGCCGCGGCCTGGCACTCCGCGGCCAGCAGGGCGCTCTGGTGCGCCACGGCCAGCTCGGCCGCGGCCTCCGCCGCCGCCAGGGCCCGACCGAAGTCCCGCTCCCGCAAGTGCAGCAGCGCCCGCAGGCGCCCTGCCTCGGCCCGGCCGTACTCGTCGTGCGCGTCGGCCGCGATCCGCTCGGCGCGCGCCACCTCGGAGGCGGCGAGCGCCTGCTCCCCTTGGTCCAGATGCAGCTCCGCGCGTCCGAGCAGGGCGAGGGCGATCAGCGACCCCTCCCCCACCAGCTCGGCGTGGCGCAGCGCCTCGGCGGTGGCGGCATCCGCCTCGCGCCACTTGGCCAGCACCCGAAAGGCGAGGCCCAGGTTATGGTGGGTCTCCGCCGTCCCCCGGCGATCGCCGAGCCGCTGGTACTGGAGCAGCGCGGCCCGATAGAGCGACAGGGCGCGCTCCGGGTCCCCCCGCAGGTGCGCCACCGAGGCCAGGTTGTTCGCCGTGCGGGCGCCGAGGAGCTGATCGCCCAAGCCGTGGGCCAGCCGGCGGGCGTCCTCGAAGCAGCGCTCGGCGTCGTCCACCCGCCCCCGCTCGAACGCGATGGCGCCGAGCAGGTTGGCCGCGCGCATGCGGCCGTCGGCGTCGCCCCGCGCGCGGAACCCCTCCTCTGCGCTCGCCGCCAGCGAGCCGGCGAGGTCGAGGTCGCCCAGGCGGGTGGCGGCGGTGGCGGCGTGCAGCTGGACCTCGCCCCGGGCCCGCGTAGCGTCATCGTCGAGGGCGCGGTGGGCCTCCAATGCGTCGCGAAAGCGCCCGCCCGCCACGAGCACCCGGAGGGTGCGCGCGGGGTCGTCCGAAGACGGGGGCGGGGACCGGTCGCTCATGGCGGTCAGTAGGCGATGGCGTAGCGGCTGAAGCGCAGCAGCTTCGCTTCGATCTCGTCGAGGTCCTCAAACTTGGCGGTGCCCACCCGTACGAACGGGGCCCCGGGCTGGGCCTGGCGCCAGATGTCCAGCCGGCGCTCGATCTCCTCGTCCTCCTGGTTCACTACCCCGTCCTCGTTGAGGTCGTCTCCGGCCTCGCCGTACTCGATCTTCAGCTCGGCCGGCTTCGAGGGATTGAAGGTGAGTCCGGAGGGCTCCAGCTCGACGAGGATGCGGGCCGGGTCCACCACCCGGACGACGATCTTCACCGAGTCTCCCGTCTGGAACGGGGTCCCATCGGGTCGAGCGAGGAGCGTCGGGGCGTCGATCCGGAGCCGAAGATACTCCTCTCCCGATCCGCCGACCTGGTCCTGGAAGAAGATCCGAACCTCGCGGTCCACGCCCTTCTTGGCGTAGAAGCTGTCCACCGGGTTCCAGAGGGGCGGGCTCGTGGCGGCGAGCCGGAGGATGGTCAGCTCGCTCTCCGGCCGGACGCTGTCGTCCGGGGGCGGAGCGCTCGACTCCGAGCACGCCAGCATCAGCGTCGCGGCGACGGCGAGTTTCAGGGATGGGCTGGCAAGGCGCATGGGTGTATTCCTGGCAGAGCCCCGCAGGGCGTCAGTCCGTGTCTTGGTCGAGCACGCGCTGCAGGCGCGGGCGGGAAATGCCGAGACGGCGGGCCGCCTCGGACTTGTTGCCCTCGGAGAGGGCCAGCATGGCCTGCACCGCGGCACGGGTGATGGTCGACAGATCGGCGGGGAAGGGGAGGGGGCCTGCGCTCCCGCCCGCGACACCGGTGGGCCCCGCCTGGAGGCGAAGCTCCTCGACCCGCAGTGTTCCAACGGGCGAGAGCAGGAGGGCGCGCTCGATCGCGTTCCGGAGCTCCCGCACGTTGCCGGGCCAGGGATGGGCGCGCAGGGCCTGGCGGACTTCGGGGGCCAACGCGGGCACCGGGATCGCGTAGTTCGCGGCCAGCCGGGCGGCGAAGGTCTCGGCCAAGAGCTCCACGTCCCCGTCCCGCTCCCGCAGCGGGGGCAGCGTGAGGGCGACGACGTTGAGCCGGTAGTAGAGGTCCTCCCGGAACGTTCCCTGCCGGACGGCCTCGGCCAGGTCGACGTGGGTCGCGCCGATCACGCGGACATCCATCCGCCGGGGGGCCGCGCCGCCGACCCGCCGAATCTCCTTCGATTCCAGGGCCCGCAGCAGCTTGGCCTGGAGCTCCAGCGGGAGGTGACCCACCTCGTCCAGGAACAGGCTCCCCCCGTGGGCCAGCTCGAAGAGGCCGGGCTTGGCGGCGACGGCCCCGGTGAATGCGCCCCGCTCGTGCCCGAAGAGCTCGCTCTCCAAGAGAGCGGCGGGGATAGCGGCGCAGTTGATCTCGACGAACGGGGCCGCCGCACGCGGGCCGTGATAGTGGATGGCTCGGGCGAGCAGCTCCTTCCCGGTGCCGGTCTCGCCCCCGACCAGCACCGTCACGTCCCCGTGCGAGGCCACCCGTGCCGCCTGGTCGATCGTGTGACGGAGTGCGGCGCTGCGGCCGAGGATCGCTTCGAACCCGTTGGTGCGTCGCTCCTGGTCGGCGTATCGCCGCGCCTCGTCGCGCCCACGGTTGCCGCGGAGCTCTCGCTCGAGCGAGCGGCGAAGGAGGTCCAGGTCCTCCGGAAGGGCGAAGTAGTCCCGCGCGCCGCGCTGGAGGGCGGCGGCGGCCACCCGATGGTCGGCCAGCGCGCCCACCAGGAAGGCGGGGGCGGGGGACGGCGCCAGGTCGGCCAGCCGGTCCAGCGCCGCCGCCTCCTCCCCGCCGGCGAGCCAGAGGACGGCGGCGACGCCGTCGGGCGAAGCCTCGCCGCCGTCCGGCGCCCACTCCACCAGGCCGGCGCCGAGCTCGGCGGCGAGCTCCCCCATCGTCTCCCGGAAGCTCTCGGACAGTCGCACCACGGCGATCCACCCGTTCCGGTCAGTCGGCATCGCCGTCCATGGGCCTACTCGTGGGCTCCGTCGTGGTCGTCACAGTGGTCGTCGTGGCCGTCGTGGTCGTCGTCCTCGAAGACCTCGATGGACCGCTTGATGTTCTCCTTCACCAGCCCCTCGGCCGGGCCGCCGCGGTTGGCGGTGCGGGGATCCACCAGCGCGGTGCCGTTCCGGAACCAGCTGCGCACGTCCACGAAGAGCGTGACGTCGATGGCGGTCGCCTCGGTGATGACGAGCGGCGGGACGAGGTCGAGCTCCTGCTCGGCGCTCAGGTCGCTGGTGAAGACGAACGGCTCCCCGTTGAAGGTCCCGGAGGCGCGGATGCTGATCCCCCGGAAGTCCGGGTTGGCCTGGAGGAACGCGCGCTCGGCGGCGTTGCCATCGTCCTCCGGCTTGTGGATCTCGAACTCGATCTCGTCGAAGGTCCCGGTGTCCACCGCCACGGTGAACTGCCGGGCGGCACCGGGTCCGAGAGGCAGGTCCAGCAGCAGGGGGCCCAGGTCGAGCTCCTCGCAGTCGTCGTGACTCTGCCCGGGGAGATCGTCGCAGGCGTCGTCGTTGACTCGCTCGAGCTCGAGCTCCCTGAGCACCAGCTCCACCTTGTCCAGCACCAGCACATCGGTCCCGGCCGTGACGGTATCGGGGGCGGCGCTCCGCGCGGGGGCGGTTGCCGGGCCTGCGGCGCGGGTCGCCAGGCTCAGGGTCATCTGGCCGCTCATGGTCGGGCCGGTGCCCTCCCCGCAGGCCGTGAGGCCAACCGCAGCCAGGAGTGCCGTGGCGGTGCGCATCCGGGTGATCAACATGTCGTTCCTCCGAGAGTCGTGTCGTACGGGGTTCGGCGGTGGGCCAACCCCACCTGACCTCGGGTACGGTGCAAAGTGGATTCCACCTCGCTGAAATGTCATAAGTCACTACTGCGTAGCAACTTATGGGAATCGAGCATCGGGTTCAGAGGGTGGCGATCACAACGAAACGATACGCAATGTACCATTTCGTTGCGCCCCGTGGATCCTTTTGCTCCGCTCCGGCATTCCATATACACTCCCGGGTCGGGCAGCGGCGGATCGGCTCCCGGCCCGCTCGGGGTGGGTCGCGTCAATCAGCGGAGGAGGCGGCGTGCGCACGTGGCGATGGGTGAACGGGATCGCGATCGTCCTCGTCGGGGCCGTTGGGTGTCGCGCCGAGCGGGAGTGCGTCGACTGCGGGACGGTGGTGATTGCGGCGACGGGTGAGCCGAGGAGCGTCCTGCCGCCGCTCGTGGTGGAGACGGTTGGGCGGGACATCAGCGATCAGGTGTACGAGCGACTCGCCGACTTGACCCCGGGGGCGGCGCCGATGGACCCGTCCTCCTTCCGGCCGAGGCTGGCCGAGCGGTGGGAGCGGCTGGACGAGCGGCGGTGGCGGTTCCGGCTCCGGCCCGATGCGCGCTGGCACGACGGCCGCGCGGTCACGGCGGACGACGTCCGGTTCTCCTTCGCCGCCTTCGCCGACAGCGCGATCGGGGCGCCGGCCCGCGGGTCCGTGGCGAGGATCGCGGTCGAGGTCGAGGATTCGGTGACCTTCGTCCTGCGGTTTCCCGCGCCATTCCCCGAGCAGCTCTACGACGCCACCTACCACGTGCGGATCATCCCGAGCCACGTCTGGGACACCGTGCCGCGCGCGGCGTGGCCGGGCGACACGTCGCTCGCCCGCC
>JBFIUJ010000142.1:0-7427 GCA_041607595.1 Gemmatimonadales bacterium
CGCTGCAGACCCGCGAGCAGCACATCCGCCGCGGCAAGGCGACGAGCAACATCTGCACCTCGCAGGTGCTGCTCGCGATCATGGCGGGGATGTACGCGGTGTACCACGGCCCCGAGGGACTGCGCCGGATCGCGGAGCGGGTGCACACCCTGACCGTGCTGCTGGCCAACGCCCTCCGCCGGCTCCGCTACACCGTGGTGCACGAGGCGTTCTTCGACACGCTCTGCGTGGAGGTGGAGCCCTGGGCCCTGCCCCGGCTCCTCGACGCCGCCCGGGCCCGGCAGATCAACCTCCGCCCCCTGACCCCGACTCGGCTCTGCGTCGCGCTGGACGAGACGGTCACCGTGGGCGACCTCGTCGACCTGATCGCGGTCTTCTCGATCAACGACGCCCTCCCCTTCATGCTCAACGATCTGGGCGAGCGCGCAGAGGCGACTATCCCGGCGGCGATGCGCCGCGGCTCGCCCTATCTCACGCATCCGGTCTTCCACCGCTACCGCTCCGAGACCGAGATGCTGCGGTACCTGCGGCGGCTGGAGGCGCGGGACCTCTCGCTCACCTCGGCGATGATCCCCCTCGGCTCCTGCACCATGAAGCTGAACGCCACCACCGAGATGGCCGCCGTGAGCTGGCGCGAGTTCAACCGCCTCCACCCCTTCGTGCCCCTCGACCAGGCGCAGGGCTACCAGATGCTCTTCCGGCAGCTGGAGAGCCAGCTCACCGAGATCACCGGGTTCGCCGCCGTGTCCCTCCAGCCCAACGCCGGCTCCCAGGGGGAATACGCCGGCCTCCTGGTGATCGCCGCCTACCACCGGGCCCGGGGCGAAGGGCACCGCAACACCTGCCTCATCCCCGTCTCGGCCCACGGGACCAACCCCGCCAGCGCGGTCATGGCCGGCATGCAGGTGGTGGTCGTGAAGAGCGACGCGCAGGGCAACATCGACGTCGAGGACCTGCGGACCAAGGCCGCGCAGCACAAGGACACCCTCGCGGCCCTGATGGTCACCTACCCCTCGACCCACGGGGTCTTCGAGGGCTCGATCCAGGAAGTCTGCCGGATCGTCCACGAGCACGGCGGCCAGGTGTACATGGACGGCGCCAACATGAACGCCCAGGTGGGGCTCTGCCGCCCGGGCGACATGGGAGCCGACGTCTGCCACCTGAACCTCCACAAGACCTTCTGCATTCCCCACGGGGGCGGCGGACCGGGCATGGGCCCAATCGCCGTGGCCCGCCACCTGGCGGACCACCTGCCCGACCATCCGGCGGTGCGGCTCGGGCACGCGGATCCCTGCGGCACGGTCTCGGCCGCCCCGTGGGGCAGCGCCGCGATCCTCCCGATCTCCTGGGCCTACGTGGCCCTGATGGGAGCGGAGGGCCTGACCGAGGCCACCCGGATCGCGATCCTCAACGCGAACTACATCGCCAAGCGGCTGGAGGACCATTACCCGCTCCTGTACGCGGGGCGGGACGGCCTCATCGCCCACGAGTGCATCATTGACACCCGGCCGTTCAAGGCCAGCGCCGGAGTGGACGTCGAGGACATCGCCAAGCGGATCATCGACTATGGGTTCCACCCCCCCACGGTCTCCTTCCCGGTCCCCGGGACCCTGATGATCGAGCCGACGGAGAGCGAGTCGAAGGAAGAGCTGGACCGCTTCTGCGACGCGCTGATCGCGATCCGGGACGAGATCCGGGAGGTCGAGACGGGCACCGCCTCGCGGGACAACAACCTGCTGGGCAACGCTCCCCACACGCTGGAGCGCGTCATCGCGGACGACTGGGACCTGCCCTACCCGCGGGAGCGCGCGGCGTTCCCGTCCGAGGCGACCCGGGCGCACAAGGTCTGGCCCACGGTGGGGCGGATCGACGGCGCCTATGGGGACCGCCACCTGGTGTGCACCTGCCCGCCGGTGGAGGCCTACGGGGATTGATCCCGTCCTCGGCGGCGGCGCCGCTCGCCTGGACCCTCGTGGTGGAGCCGGCCGGCCGGGCCGGCTGGGACAACATGGCGCGGGACCTGGCGCTCCTCGACCTGGCTGCCCGCGACGGGGCGGGGTACCTCCGGCTCTACCGGTGGTCCCCGCCCTGTCTGTCGTTCGGGTGCCATGAGCCGGCCGCCCGCCGATACGACCGCGCCCGGATCGCCGAGCTGGGCCTCGACACGGTGCGCCGGCCCACCGGCGGGCGCGCGGTCTGGCACGACGAGGAGCTCACCTACGCCCTCGCCGCGCCGGCCGCGGCGTTCGGCAGCCTGCCGGCCGCCTACCACGCCATCCACGGCATGCTGGCCGACGCGCTGGTCTGCCTCGGGGTGCCCGCCACCCTCGCGCCCCCACCCGCCCGAGCGGCGCGACTCGACGCGGGGGCCTGCTTCGCGCGCCCCGCGGGCGGGGAGGTGCTGGCCGGGGGCCTGAAGGTGATCGGGAGCGCCCAGCTGCGGCGGGGCGGCGCGCTGTTGCAGCACGGCTCGGTGCTGCTGGACGGCAACCAGGCGACCGTCGCCGCGGTCGCCCTGGACGGATCGCTCGGCGCGGAGCCGGCTGTCGGGACGCTGGCGCGGGCCCTTGGCCGTCCGGTCGGCTTCGAGGAGACGGCCCGCGCCATCGCCGACGCGACCCGGGCCGCGTGCCCGGGCCGCTGGACCGAGGCCCCGCCCGCGGCTCTGGACACCGCGGCGGCCCCGCACGCCTCGTCCTTCCGGGCGGAGGATTGGACCTGGCGCCGCTGACGCGCTCGGGTCGTATTCATTTATAGATGGTCGGCCTATATTGGGCGACGATCCCATGCCTTCCACCCCCCGAGAGCCAGCGAGGATCCCGATGGTGCGTGCGTCCGGAATGGCGGGCTGGCTGTGCGTCGCCCTCGCCGGTGTGGTCGGCTGCGGCGACCGGCCGGCGGAACTCGCCGACGCGACGGCGGTCGTGGTCCTGGGCCAGGAGCCCGCCCTCCCGATCCCGACGGTCGGCACGGGGACCGGCAACCAGGAGGTCTCGGATCTCCTGTTCCTGCGGCTGGCGGACATGGGCCCCGCGCTCAACCCGAGCGACACCGCCGCCTTCCAGCCGCGCCTCGCCCGGACCTGGGTGCGTCGCGATTCGCTGACCCTCGCCTTCGTGCTGGAGCCGCGCGCCCGCTGGCACGACGGCCAACCGGTCATTGCCCAGGACGTCGTCTGGAGCATGGAGCGCGCGCGCGATCCGAGGATCGCCCCGATCCTGGCGGCCCTGCTCCGCCAGGTCACGGCCGTGGCCGCGGAGGGGGACACGGCGGTGGCCGTGCGGTTCGCCCGCCCGTATCTCGAGCAGCTCTACGATGCGACCCAGCACGTGCAAGTCCTGCCAGGCCACCTGCTGTCGGGCATCGCGCCCGAGAGCCTGGCCACCGCCCCCTTCGCGAGCGCGCCGATCGGCTCCGGGCCGTACCGGTGGGTCCAGCGGGTGAGCGGCCAATACGTCGAGCTCGCCGCGGTGCCGGAGCACTTCCTGGGCTCGCCCCAGGTCCGGCGGCTGCTGATCCGGAGCGCCTCCGACCCCGAGGCCCGATTCAACCTGCTGCTGGGCGGCCAGGCCGATGGGCTCGACAACATCGTCCCGCCGCTCGCGAACCTCGACCGGCTGGGCGCGAACCCGGCGCTCCGCACGATCCTGACGCCGAGCCTGACGGTGGGGTACGTGCTCTTCAACCAGCGGAGCCGGGGCGACCGGAGCCGCCCCCACCCGATCCTGGGGGACGTGGAGGTCCGCCGGGCCCTGATCGAGGCGCTCGACCGCGAGGCGATCAACCAGGCCGTCTTCGGGTCCTACAGCAGGGTCCCGGTGGGGCCGGTCTCGCAGGCGCTCTGGATCGGCGGGGTGGAGCGCCGGGCGGCCCCGGTCGACACCGCCGCGGCGCGGCGCCGGCTCGCCGCGCGGGGGTGGTCGGATCGGGACGGGGACGGCGTCCTCGACCGCGCGGGCCGGTCGTTGACGCTCACCATCTCGATTCCCTCCACCAGCGCGGCCCGCCGCCAGATCGCGGTCATCGCGCAGGAGCAGTGGCGGCGCCTCGGCCTGCGGGTGGAGGTGAGCGCGCTCGACTTCCCGGTCTTCATCGCCCGGCGCAGCGCCGGCGACTTCGACATGGACATCTCCAGCGCCACCCAGGACCCGAGCCCGCTCGGCTTGGTGCAGAGCTGGTCCTGTGCCGGGGTCGGCGGCAGCAACGTCGGGGGCTACTGCAACCCCCGGGTCGACTCGCTGATCGCCCGCGCCCGCTTCGCCCGGACCGACCCCCGGCCCATCTGGGACGACGTGGTGGCGACGATCGAGGGCGATGCGCCGGCCGCCTTTCTCTACGCCCCCGCCTACGTAACGGCGCTGCATCGGCGCTTCGAGGACGTCGAGCTGCGGCCCAACTCGTGGTGGTCCGCGATTTGGCGCTGGCGGGTGGTCCCCGAGGTGAGCCGCACCGCCGAGGCCGCCGAGCGCTAGGCCCGTGACGGGCTGGCTGCTGCGCCGAGGCCTGCAGGCGGTCGCGACGTTCGCCGCGGTCACGATCCTGCTGTTCGTGGTCATGCGGTTGACGCCGGGGGATCCGCTGGCGGAGCTGACCGCGGAGAAGCCGGTGACCGCGGCGCAGACCGCCGCGCTCCGGCAGCGGTACGGCATCGACCAGCCCATCGGGCGCCAGCTGACCGCCTTCCTCGCCGGCGCCTGGCGCGGCGATCTCGGACCCTCCATCAAGTACGGCCGCCCGGTCGTCCATCTCATCGCCGAGCGCCTGCCCGCGTCCTTCCTCTTGGGCGGCGCCGCGCTGCTGCTCAACTTCACGCTCGGCACTTGGCTCGGCGTGGTCCAGGCCGTGCGGCGCGGCTCCTGGATCGACCGGACCCTCACCGTGCTGGCTCTCGCCGCCTACGCCATGCCCTCCTTCTGGCTGGGCATCATGCTGGCGAACCAGGTGGGCATCGAGTGGCGGCTGCTGCCGCCGGCCGCCATGCGCGACCCGTACCTGGCGGGCGCCGGCCCGCTGGTGCAGGCGCTGGACGTGCTGCGCCACCTGGTGCTGCCCGCGGTGACCCTCTCCGTCGTGAGCATCGCGGTCACCATGCGGTACCAGCGGACCGCGCTGCTCGAGGTGTTCCGCCTGGACTACGTGCGGACCGCGCGGGCCAAGGGACTCTCCGAGCGGCGGGTGATCTGGCGGCACGCCTGGCGGACCGCCGTCTTCCCCATCCTCACCCTGCTGGGGCTCTGGATCCCGATCCTGGTGACCGGCTCGGTGTTCGTCGAGGCGGTCTTCAGCTGGCCCGGGCTCGGCGCGCTGGCCACCGAGGCCATCGGCGGGCGCGACTATCCGCTGATCCTCGGCACCACCATGCTCGTCTCCGCGCTGGTGATCCTGGGCAACCTGGCCGCCGACCTGGGCTACTACCTGCTGGACCCGCGGGTGCGACGGCCGTGACCGGCTCGCTGGCCCGCGCGCTGCGGACCGCCTGGCGGGTGCCGGCCGGGCGCGCCGGTGCGCTGCTCCTGGCCGCGATGGCGATCGCGGCGGTGGCGGGGCCGGCCCTGGTCCAGGACCCGCTCGCGATCCCCGACCTCCTGGCGGGCGCCACGCCCCCCGGCGCCGACCATCCCTTCGGGACCGACGAGAACAACCGGGACGTGCTGGCCCGGGTGGTGCACGGGGCCCGCATCTCCATGAGCGTCGCCGGCCTCTCCGTGCTCCTCTCCCTCGGGCTCGGCGCCCTGGTGGGGACCGTCTCCGGGTACCGGGGGGGATGGGTGGACGCGGGGCTCATGCGCCTCGTGGATGCCGCCCTGGCCGTGCCACGGCTCTTCCTGCTGCTCATCCTGACCGTCGCCTGGGATCCGCTCCCCCTCGGCGCGCTCATCCTCGTGCTCGGGGGCACCGGATGGTTCGGGACCAGCCGGATCGTGCGGGGCGAGGTGCTCCGGCTGCGTCACGAGCCTTTTGTCGTCGCCTCGACCGCCCTGGGCGCCGGACCGCTCCGAGTTATCTTCCGGCACCTCGTGCCGAACGTCGCCGGTCCGTTGCTCGTCACCGCGACGCTGGCGGTGGGACACGTCATCCTCCTGGAGGCGGGGCTCTCGTTCCTCGGCGTCGGCGTCGCGCCGCCCACGCCGTCGTGGGGCGGCATGATCCAGGAGGGTCGGTACCTCGCCATTGCCGCGCCGTGGATCACCGTGTTCCCCGGCCTCGCGATCGTGGCGACGGTCCTCGCGGTCAACCTCATCGGCGAGGCCCTCCGGGCCGCCTTCGACCCTCGGAGCGCATGACGACCCTGCTCGAAGTGGAGAACCTGCGCGTAGCCTTCCCGGGCGGAGCCGGCGCCGTGCATCCGGTGGACGGGGCCGAGTTCTCGCTCGCGCGGGGGGAGCTGCTGGCCCTGGTCGGCGAATCGGGGTGCGGCAAGAGCCTCACCTGCCTGGCCCTGGTGCAGCTGGTGCCCCCGCCCGGCCGGATCGCCGGCGGCAGCGCCCGGCTCCAGGGCGTGGACCTGCTCGGCCTGCGGGGCGAGGCGCTGCGCGCCATCCGCGGGAAGCGGATCGGCATGGTCTTCCAGGACCCCATGACGAGCCTCAACCCGGTCTTCACCGTCGGCGACCAGATCGAGGAGGCCATCCGGGCCCACGCCCGGATCGCCAGGGCGGATGCGCGCCGGCGCGCCGTGGCGCTGCTGGAAGAAGTGGGGATCGCCGATCCCGAGGCCCGGCACCGGCAGTATCCGCACGAGCTGAGCGGGGGCATGCGCCAGCGGGTCATGATCGCGATCGCGCTGGCCGCCGAGCCGGAGATCCTCGTGGCCGACGAGCCCACCACGGCGCTCGACGTCACGGTCCAGGCCCAGATCCTCGAGGTGCTCGACCGCCTGCGCACGTCCCACGGCCTTGCGGTGCTCTTGATCACCCACGACCTCGGCATCGTGGCCGGGCGAGCGGACCGCGTGGCGGTGATGTACGCCGGGCGGATCGTCGAGGCCGCTCCCACCGCGCGGATCTTCTCGGCGCCGTCCCATCCCTACACCCGAGGGCTCCTCGCCTCGGTGCCGAGGCTCCGCGGCCCGCTGACCCGCCTGACGCCGATCGCGGGCGCGGTGCCCTCGCCCAGCCGGTGGCCCACCGGCTGCCGCTTCCACCCCCGCTGCCCGCAGGCGCTGCCCCACTGCCCGACGGACGACCCGCCCGTCCTGCCGGTCGCGGCGGACCACGGGATGCGGTGCTGGCTCGCGGAGCACGTCGGATGAGCGACGCCGCCCCCTCCGCCCCGCTCGTCGAGGTGCGGGACCTGGTGAAGCACTACCGCACCGCCGGCGTGTTCCGCCGCGCGGCGCCGCCGGTGCGCGCGGTGGACGGCGTCTCGTTCCGGGTCGGCCGGGGAGAGACCCTGGGGCTCGTCGGCGAGTCGGGCTGCGGGAAGTC
>JBFIUJ010000143.1:0-7419 GCA_041607595.1 Gemmatimonadales bacterium
CCCTGCCCCGGGGTGAGGCGGTCCAGCAGCGCGGCGAGCGCCGGGGCCGAGTAGATCGCGGCGGGCGGCGCCACCAGCACCAGGTTGTGGCCCCGGGCGACCGTGGGCTCCGCGTCCCGGGCGGGCCCGGCCTCGGGCAGCCCGCCCAGACCGGTCAATGCCGCGGCGGCCCTGCCGGCCCGCGGCCCTTCGTTCGCATCCGACACACCGACCTCGTTTGTCAAAAAGCGTCTCGACGAACGCTGCGCGGCGCAAGGTAACCGGATGGACCGCGGCTGGCCATGCGGCCGACGCGGAGCGGTTGACATCGTCCGGCCATCGGCGGAGCTTTCGCGAAAGCCGCGCCTCCCAACCCCGGACTTCATCCATGCCCGACCCCCTTTCGGCGAACCTCGCCCATCTCAAGGCGTCCGAGACGGTCGCCATCAGCAACGAAGCGAAGCGCCGGAAGGCCGCGGGCGAGGACGTGCTCGACCTCGGCGTCGGTGAGCCCGACTTCGACACCCCCGGGCCCGCGGCCCAGGCTGGCATCCAGGCCATCCAGCGCGGGCTGACCCGCTACCCGCCCAACGCGGGCGTGCCGGAGCTCCGGGCGGCGATCGGCCGCCAGCTCTCGCTCATGAGCGGGAGCCGGGCGGTCAACCCGGATCACATCGTGGTCAGCAACGGCTCCAAGCAGTCGCTGTTCAACGCCTGCTTCGCGCTGTTCGGTCCCAAGGACAAGGTGCTCATCCCCTCGCCGGCCTGGGTCTCCTACCCCCAGATCGTCCACCTCTGCCGGGCCGAGCCGGTGGCGGTCCCGGGCGACGTCGAGTGGGGCCTCAAGGTGAGCGTGAAGGACCTCGAGCGGCGGTTCGACAAGCTGGTGCGCGGCATCATCCTCTGCTCCCCCTGCAACCCGACCGGGTCGGTCTACACGCTGGCCGAGCTCCGGGCGATCGCGGAGTGGGCGCACCGCCACGGGATCTGGATCATCTCCGACGAGATCTACCGCCGCATCCACTACGGCTCCGGCCCGGCGCCGAGCCTGCTCGACCTGCCGGACGAGCTGCTGGAGCGGACCGTGATCATCTACGGGGCGAGCAAGGCCTACGCGATGACCGGCTGGCGGATCGGCGCCGCCCTGGCGCCGCCGCACCTGGCCAAGGCCATGGCCGCCCTGCAGTCCCACACGACCACCGGGGCCAACCAGCCGGCCCAGTGGGCCGCCGTCACTGCCTTCACCGACGAACGGGTGGACGCGGACGTCGGGCGGATGGTGGCCGCGTTCGCCCGCCGCCGGGCGTACATCGTCGAGCGGTTCCGGCGGGAGGCGCCGGGCGTCGAGTTCGTGGAGCCGCACGGCGCGTTCTACTTCTTCTTCCGGGTGGACGGGCTGACCGAGGGGGAGGGCGGGGGCGTGGCGTTCTGCGAGCAGGTGATGCGGGACGAGGGCGTGGCCCTGGTGCCGGGCGCGGCCTTCGGCGACGACCGTTGGGTCCGACTGAGCTATTCCGTCTCCGAACGGGAGCTGGAGGAGGCGTTGAATCGGGTCCTGCGGGTGGTCCAGCGTCTCGCCGCCGCCTGCGCGGCATGACCCGGTCGCCGTGACGGTCCAGGCCAAGGTCGAGGATTCCAACGGCCCCCTGCCGGGCATCGTCTGGCAGTGGGATCCGGAGACGGACATCCTCTCCGGCGCCTTCGCCGCGCGCGATCCGCTGGGCGGGTTCCACGGCAGCATCGAGCTCACCGACGACGACGGGTCGGTGGCCATGCTCGACGTGCAGGCGGGCCTGGTCTGCGGGCTCGACATCGTGGTGTGGCCCGAGGTGGACTCGATCGAGAGCCTCGCCCCGCCCGGCGTCGCGCGCAACGGCCGGGTCATCATCCCGGCGCGCCCCAGCCGGCCCGGCACCGCCGCGCTCGAGGTGGACACCACGCTCGCCATCGCCGCCAACCTCGACCAGAGCGTCTTCCACCTCCGGATCGGGGTCAAGCGCCCGGTCGAGCCGGTGCGCGTGGCGAACCACCTGGTGATCGAGATCGACCAGCGCCACCGCCTCGCCGGCTTCTGGCTCAGCAACGTCCCCGTCTTCCCCACGCCCGCCTGACCCAGCGACGCCTCCCGTGCCCGACCTGACCGCGCTCGGGCGGGCGCTCGCGGCCGCCGGCCTCACGCCGGCGCGCGGGCTCCCCGACGCGAGCGAGGGTCGAGCCGAGGAGGCGGCCGTGCGCCCGGCACGGCTGGTGGAGCATCCCGCGCTCGAGACCCGCGCGGTGGGCCCGGCGGAGCCCTGGCCCGGCGTGGTCGCCTTCCTCGACGGGGTCCAGCGCCACGCCGTCGCCGCCTACGCCGGCTCCGCTCCGCTGATCCTGGCCGAGGTGGCCGCCGGAGTCCGCGAGCGGCGGGAGCGGGTCCTGCGCACCGCGCAGGTGCGCCGTCGCCGGCTCGCCCTGGGCCGCCCCGCCGTGCTGGAGATCGCGGCCGCGGCGCTCCCCGATCACGATCCGGTGCCGATCCCGGCGGAGGAGCCGCTCCATCCCGTGCGCGACCTCGTCGCCGCGCGACGGGCCGTGGACCAGGCCCGAGGCGCCCTCGAGGTCGAGCTGGGGGAGCGCTACCTGCGCGACGCCCCCGGCTGGCTCGTGGTGGACGGCTCGCTCTCCGAGAGCCCCGCGCTGGCGTCCTCGCCCCGAGCGCTCGGCGTCGCCAAGAGCCATGCCACCCTCCCCTTCGAAGGGGGCGATCTCGATCGTTATCTGCGCCTGCCGGCCGGGCATCGGACCAGCGTCTTCGCGCCGGCCTCGCGCAGCGTCGCCCCGGTCTACGGCTGGGCGCTCCGGCTCTGGCCCTGGGAAGGCCGCGACCTGCTGCACGGGCTGGTCCGGGTGGAGGCGGCGCCCACCGAGGAGACCCTCGGCCTGGCGGACCGGCTCTCCCGCTGGATCCTCCGCGAGCGCGCCCCGCTCAGCACGCCCGACCCCCGGTGGGATCGGCTGCTCTATGGAATCCACGACGTCGAGGTCTTCCTGCGGGTGGGCCGACAGCCGGTTATGATCTCTCCATGACCGCCCCCGACCTCCCGCCGCGGCCCGTCGGCCGCGTCGTCGCCACCGAGCTCAAGCCGGCGACCCCCCATCAGTTCTTCTTCTGGACCGCGACCGAATCGCCCATCGGCATCGGGGCGATCGTGCGATCCGACGGGCCCGGGCGCACGGTCTACGGCGTGGTGACCGACGGGTTCGCCTACTCGGACCTGGTGACCCCGTTGCACGACGTGATCGGGGCCGACGGAGACCCGGCCGCCGCCCAGGACGCGCCGACCGCCCGCGCCGAGATCCGGCTCTACGCCGCGGCGGTCCTGCGGCAGGTGCCGGAGGAGCCGCTCCAGCCGGTCCCGTTGGGGCCGGTCCACCTGGCCACCGACGCGGACGTCGTCGCCGCGCTCCGGATGGACGCCTACACCGAGGGGGAACGGCCCACCGGCGTGCCGGTGGGCGTCTATCGCGCCGGCGGGCTCGAGGCCCCGGTGTACCTCGACGCCGATTTCCTGCTGGGTCCGGAGGCCGCGCACTGCAACATCACCGGCGTCTCGGGGCTCGCCACCAAGACGAGCGCGGTGGAGTTCCTGCTGGCGAGCATCTTCCAGACCTTCCCGGCGCACCGGGGGACGGTGGCGGCGCTCTGCTTCAACGTGAAGGGGCCGGACCTCTGCTTCCTGGACCAGCCGACCGAGCTCTCGGACGAGGACCGCCGGGTGTACGAGCGCCTGGGACTCGCGCCGGAGCCCTTCCGCCAGGTGACCTACTTCGCGCCCCACAAGCCGGACGGCGTCAATCTCAACACCCTCCGGACCCACGAGGCGCTGGCGGCGAACACCGAGCCGCTGGTCTGGGGCCTGCGCGAGGTCCTGGAGTACGCGGAGGTCCTGCTCAACCGCGACGACCTCGATGCCAAGGCGGACGCCTTCATCGACTTCCTGGCCGACCGGGTGGTCGGGCGGACGTACGAGGACCCGTTGCTCCGGGACGCGCCCTTCCAGGTCGAGACCTTCGCCGATCTGGAGGAGTTCTTCCGCGCGATCTTCGACTACGTGGAGGCCCTCGGGCGCGGGTCGGAGGTGTGGAAGACCCACCACGTCGCCACCATCCGAAAGGTCCGCAACCGGCTCGGCAACATCGGGACCCGGTCGAAGGGGCTGGTCACCGACGACGGGCCGGCGCACGACCTCCCCTGGGGGCGGTTCGAGGATCGGAGCGTGACCGTGCTGGACGTGGCCGGGCTCGACCCCCTGGCCCAGGACCTGGTCTTCGCCCGGGTGATCTCCAAGCTCCGCGAGCACCTCGAGCGCCGAGACCTCGGCGTCGACCACGTGATGGTCTTCGTGGACGAGCTCAACAAGTACGCGGCGACCGACGGGCCGGAGAGCTACGTGAAGAAGATGCTGCTCGACCTCTCCGAGCGGGGCCGCTACCTCGGGCTCGTGCTCTTCTCGGCCCAGCAGTTCCGCTCCCAGGTCCATCGCCGGGTCGTGGGCAACGCCGGCACCGCCATCTACGGGCGGATGGACATGGACGAGCTCGCCACGCCCGGGTACGGGACGCTCTCCGCCGCCACCAAGATCAAGCTCGCGACCCTGCCCAAGGGCGAGCTGATGGTGCGGCACCCGCACTTCACCCAGCCGATCTTCGTGCGGTTCCCGCGCCCCGCCGTCTTGTCCGGCCGAGAGGGGGTGGCCCGCTTTCCGCCGGCCCCGGAGCTCCCGTTCGCGGACGCGGTGGCGCGGCAGCTCCGCGCGCTGGATCCCGCCGTGACCGCGGACGCGGTCCGCGCCCTGGTGGAAGGGAGACGGGAGGAGGACGTGCGGCAGGCGCTCCACGCCACCCGGCGGACCCGTCCGGAGGGCGTGCTCGCCTTCTTCCGGGCCTGCCTCGGCCGGACCGTGCGCCCCGAGGTGCCGCCGCCGCGGCGCGGGGTGCCCGCGCTCCGGCGGGCCGAGGATCCCTACGCGCCGTAGCCCTGCCGCGCCTTGCTTCGGCGGGGCGCTGCCGCCATTCTAGTGCGCGTGAAACTCGCGCATCTGGCCGATCCGCACCTCGGCTTCCGGCAGTACCATCGCCAGACCTCCACCGGCATCAACCAGCGCGAAGCGGACATCGCCAACGCGTTCCGCGCCGCGGTGGACGGTGTGCTGGCCGCGGGGCCCGACGCGGTGGTGGTGGCCGGGGACCTGTTCCACTCGGTGCGCCCCACCAACGCGGCTATCGTGTTCGCGTTCCAGCAGTTCCAGCGGCTGCGGGAGGGCCTCCCCGACGCCCCCGTCATCCTGATCGCCGGCAACCACGACACCCCCCGGTCGGCCGAGACCGGGTCCATCCTGAGGCTCTTCGGCGAGCTGGGCGTGGACGTCGCCGACGGCGAGCCCCGCCGCCTGGCCTATCCCGCCCTCGGGCTCAGCGTGCTGGCGGTGCCGCACGAGGCGCTGACCAGTCCGGAGCGGCCCGCGCTGCGTCCCGAGGGGCCCGAGCCGCGCCAGGTGCTCCTGCTCCACGGCGAGGTGGCCGGTGTCCTGCCGGGCGACCGCACCAGCCTGGAGTACGGCGGCGCGCTGGTGGAGCCGGCGGAGCTGGGGAAGGGCGACTGGAGCTACGTGGCCTTGGGGCACTACCACGTGCGCCACCAGGTGGCGCCCCGCGCCTGGTATGCCGGGGCGCTGGAGTATGTGAGCACGAACCCCTGGGGGGAGGTGCGGGAGGAGGAGGAGCATGGGGTCGCGGGCAAGGGGTGGCTCCTGGTGGACCTGGAGAGCGGCGCGGTGGAGCCGCATCACGTGCCGGGCGCCCGGCGGGTCCTGGACCTGGAGCCGGTGGATGGGACCGACCTTGCCGCCCCGGATCTCGATCGGCTGATCGCGCAGCGCATCGCCGCCGTGCCCGGCGGCATCGCCGACACGGTCGTGCGGCTGGTGGTCCGGGAGGTCCCCCGCCACGTCGTCCGGGAGCTGGACCACACTGCGATCCGTGCGGCGAAGGCGCTCGCCCTCCACTTCCACCTCGACCTCCGACGGCCGGCCGCCCGGCGCGCGGTCGGGGTCGGCGCCCCGGGCCGGCGCCAAACCCTCCCGGAGCTGGTCGAGGGATACCTGAGCCACCGGGCGCTGCCCGCCGAGGTGGACCGCGAGGCCTTCGTGCGGCTCGGGGTGGAGCTCGTCGCCACGGCGGAGCGCGAGCTGGGCGAGGGCTGATGCGGATCCAGCGACTCCGGTTGGTCAACTTCCGGCAGCACGAGGACACCGAGCTGGCCCTGGGCGCAGGGCTCACCGGAATCGTGGGACCGAACGGCGCGGGCAAGACCACCCTGCTCGAGGCCATCGCCTACGCGGTCTACGGCGCGCCCGCGGCGCGGGGCACCCGGGACTCCATTCGGCGCCGCGGCGCGCCGCCCCGGTCGCCGGTGCGGGTGGAGCTCGACTTCGCCCTGGGGTCCCACCAGTATCGAGTCACCCGCTCGCTGACCCAGGCCGAGCTCTACCAGGACGGCGACCCGACCCCGGTGGCCAACAGCATCACCGCCGTGACCGAGCGGGTCACGCGGCTCTTGGGGATGACCCGGGAGGAGTTCTTCAACACCTACTTCACCGGCCAGAAGGAGCTGGCGGTGATGGCGGCGATGTCGGCTCCGGAGCGGGGCCAGTTCCTCTCCCGGGTGCTGGGGTACGAGCGATTGCGGGTCGCCCAGGATCGGCTGCGGGAGCGGCGCTCGGCCCTGAAGGGCCGCCTGGCGGCGCTGGAGGAGGGGCTGCCGGATCCGGCCGCGCTCGACGCCGAAGAGGCGCGGGAGCGGGAGCGCCTCCGGCTGGCCGAGACGGCCGAGGCGGATGCCGCGGGCGCGGTGCGGTCCGCGGAGGACCGCTGGGGAGAGCTGCGGCCGCGCTGGGAGGAGGTGCAGCGGCTGCGGGAGACGGTCTCGTCGCTCCAGAGCGACCTCAAGCTCGCCGAGCACAAGGTGCAGGACGCGCGGCAGCGGTTCACCGAGCTCGACCGCCAGCTGGCCGAAGCGCTCGAGGCCCGACGCCGGCTGGAAGACCTGACCCCCCGTCTGGAGCCGTTCGAGACGCTCAAGGCCGAGCGCGCCTCGCTGGACCAGGTGGCCGAGGCCCATTCGGCCCGCCGGGGCGACGAGGCCCAGCTCGCCGAGGTGCGTCAACGGCTCGAGGGCATCGAGACGCGGATCGCCCGGCTCCCCACGCCCGACCAGCTGGAGCAGGCCGAGGCCGAAGCGACCGCCCGCCGGGAGGCGCTCGGCGCCGTGGTCGCCCAGCTGGAGGAGCGGCGCACGACCTGGGTGCGGGACACGCAGGACGCGAAGACCAAGCGTCAGACCCTGCTGGACCAGTACAAGGAGCTGACCGAGCAACAGGAGCGCATCGTGGCCGCCGG
>JBFIUJ010000144.1:0-7390 GCA_041607595.1 Gemmatimonadales bacterium
CCGCCTCGCGGTGAGCGTCGGCATCGCCCGGGGCGGGGGCCAGCCATGAGCGCTCGGCGCTGGATCGCGGCCGCGATCCTCGTGGCCGGCGGGGGCGGGCTCGCCAGCTCCGACCTCACCGCCCCGCTGCGGACGGACATCTACGAGTGGCGGTTGGTGGTCGGGACCGACACGCTGAGCTTCCGATGGCCCGCCTCGAGCCTGCCGGTGAAGATCTGGGTCGAGGACAGCCTCGGCATGCCCCAGCACATCCAGCGGGGCATCGACCAGTGGCGCGGCGCCTTCCTCTACGGGGAGTACGATGCGCGGATCGTGAGCGACTCGCTCACGGCGGACGTCTTGGTCCGGGTGCTGGTGCCGCCCCCGAAGCCATCCCCGACGCGTCTGGGGAGCGCCCTGGCCCCGGGCTGCGAGGGCGCCACCGACGTGGACACCGCCGCCACCCGGTTCCAGCTCCGCCTTCCCATGCGGGTCTACGTGTACCCCAAGTTCGATCCGTCCCAGGTGGATCTCACGAGCTGCTTCGAGGTCACCGCGGCCCACGAATTGGGGCATTCCCTCGGCCTCTTCCGCCACACCGCGGACACGACCGACCTCATGTACTCCAACCCCACCGCCCGACGCCTGAGCGGCCGCGACATCCGGACCGCCGAGGTCGTCTACCACTTCCCGGCGAATCTGGTGCCGGTGCGGTAGTCCATCCGCCACCCTGGCGCCCTCTCCTCCGTCGCTCGCGATAAGGATTCACCATGTCCGACCGTCGTCACGACGCCCTGCGCTACCACGAGGAGGGCCGCCCCGGCAAGATCCAGGTCGTCCCGACCAAACCGACGGAGAACCAGCGGGATCTCTCGTTGGCCTATACGCCTGGTGTGGCCGAGCCGTGCCTCGCCATCCACGAGCGCCCGGAGGATGCCTACCGGTACACGGCGCGGGGGAACCTCGTGGCCGTGGTGTCCAACGGCACCGCGGTCCTGGGCCTGGGCGACATCGGACCGCTCGCGGGGAAGCCGGTGATGGAAGGCAAGGGCGTGCTGTTCAAGACGTTCGCCGACATCGACGTGTTCGACCTCGAGATCGACGCCCCCACCCCCGACGACGTGGTGCGCTTCTGCCAGGCGCTCGAGCCCACCGTCGGCGGGATCAACCTCGAAGACATCAGCTCCCCGGACTGCTTCGAGATCGAGGAGCGTCTCCGGGAGCTCCTCCAGATTCCGGTCTTCCACGACGACCAGCACGGGACGGCGATCATCTCCGGGGCCGCCCTGCTCAACGCGCTCGAGATCACCGGCAAGGCGCTCGACGACGTCCGCTGCGTCTTCGTGGGTGCCGGAGCCGCCGCGGTGGCCACCGCCGAGCACTACGTGCGGCTCGGGGTCCGCCGGGAGCACATCGTGCTCTCCGACAGCCAGGGCCCCATCCACCGCGGCCGGACCGGGGTCGGGCGGCACAAGGCGGCCTTCGCCCTCCACGACATCCGCACGCTGGAGGAGGCCTTCGACGGCGCGGACGTGTTCGTCGGGCTCTCCAAGGCCGGGGCCATCTCGCCGGACCACATCCGGCGGATGGCGCCCAAGCCGGTCGTCTTCGCCCTCGCCAACCCGGTCCCCGAGATCCTCCCCGACGAGGTGCGGGCGGTGCGGGCCGATGCGGTGATCGCCACCGGGCGCTCCGACTTCCCCAACCAGGTGAACAACGTCCTCGGGTTCCCCTTCATCTTCCGCGGAGCGCTCGACGTCCGCGCCCGATCCATCAACGAAGAGATGAAGATGGCCGCCACCCGCGCCCTCGCAGCCCTAACCCGGGAAGACGTGCCCGAGGTGGTGCTCCGGGCCTACGGCGTGACCGAGCTTCGATTCGGCCCAGAGTACCTGATCCCGAAGCCGTTCGATCCGCGGGTCCTGCTCTGGGTCGCCCCGGCGGTGGCCCAGGCCGCGGTGGAGAGCGGGGTGTCGAGCGGGCCGTTCGACGCGGTGGAGTACCGCGCCGCCCTGGAATCCCGCATGGGCCCGGCCCGGGCCATCATGCGCGGGCTCACCACCCGGGCGGCGGCCAAGCCTCAGCGCGTGGCTCTGACCGACGGAGAGGATTCGCGCGTCCTACGGGCGGCCCGAATCCTGCGTGCCGAAGGCAGTGCCATTCCCATGCTGGTGGGCGACCCGGCCGAGATCCAGGCCGCGGCCGAGGAGCTCGGGCTCTCGCTCGAGGGCATGGCCATCGCGGACCCGGCCCGGTCGCCCGAGCGGATCCATTACGCGGACGTCCTGTGGCGTCGGCGCCAGCGCCAAGGCATCACCCAAGGGGAGGCGCGCCGGCGGATGCTGATCCCGGCGTACTTCGGGGCCACGATGGTCGCGGAGGGAGACGCCGACGCGCTGGTGGCGGGCGAGAACCAGCACTACCCCGACGCGATCAAGCCGGCCTTCCGGGTCGTGGGTGCACAGCGGAAGGCGGCGGTGGCGGGCATCTACATGATGGTCTTCCCGAAGGAGACGTTCTTCTTCGCGGACTGTACGGTGAACATCGATCCGGACGCGGCCCGCCTGACCGAGATCGCCGCCGCGACGGCGGGGTTCGTGCGCAACCTGGGGATCGAGCCCCGGATCGCGCTCCTGTCCTTCTCCAACTTCGGGTCGGTCAAGCACCCGGCCTCGGCCAAGGTATGGGAGGCCGTGCGCCAGCTGCACGAGCAGTATCCGGAGCTGGCGGTGGACGGGGAGATGCAGGCGGACACGGCCACCGTGGAATCGATTCTGACCCGGTCGTATCCGTTCAACCGGTTGCACGGCGCCGCGAATGTGCTGATCTTTCCGGACCTCAACGCCGCGAACATCTGCTACAAGCTGCTGAACCGGCTCGGCGGGGCCCAGGCGATCGGCCCCATCCTCGTCGGTATGGCGGCGCCGATCCACGTGCTGCAGCGGGGAGCGGACGTCGCCGACATCGTCAATATGGCCGTCATCGCCGCCGTGGACGCGCAGGAGCGCGCCCGGCAGGCCCGGGCTTGACCCCGGACGGCGCCACGGTCGTCTTCAACCGCGCGCCCGGCGCGCTCAGGTCACCATGGATAGCCACTCCCTGCTCGAGGCAACTCCCCTGAACCTCTCGGATGCCGATCTGCGCCCTCGGGCGGTGCAGGGCAACCTACCCGCTGCGCCGCTGGTCGAGGCGGCCATCCGCCGGCTCGAGGGGGTGCTGAGCGACCACGGGGCCTTCGTCGCCGTGACCGCTCCGCACACCGGTCGCTCGCCCAAGGACAAGTTCGTGGTGGAGGAGCCGGCCTCCCGCGGGGACATCTGGTGGGAGAAGAACGCCAAGATGGACGCGGGAGCCTTCGACCGGCTGCACGCGGACATCCGCGAGCACCTCGAGGCGCAGGAGGTCTTCGTGCAGGACCTCTTCGGCGGCGCAGACCCGGCGCATCGGCTCTCGGTCCGGTTCACCACCCCCAATGCGTGGCACGCGCTGTTCGTCCGGAACATGTTCCTCCGGCCGACCGCCGCCGACCTGGCAGGGTTCGACCCGTCCTTCCGGGTCCTTCACGCGCCGGAGTTCCAGGCCGACCCGGCCACGCATGGCACGGCGAGCCCCACCGTGATCGCGATCAACTTCGCCCAACGGCTGGTGCTCATCGCCGGCACGCGATACGCCGGCGAGCTCAAGAAGTCCATCTTCACCGTGTTGAACTACCTGCTGCCCCAGCAGGGGGTCATGCCGATGCACTGCTCCGCCAACATCGGCGCCGACGGTAACACGGCGATCTTCTTCGGGCTCTCCGGGACCGGGAAGACAACTCTCTCCGCGGACCCCAACCGTCGCCTGATCGGGGACGACGAGCACGGCTGGAGCGCGCGCGGGATCTTCAACTTCGAGGGCGGATGCTACGCCAAGGTGATCCGCCTCAGCGCCGCGGGCGAGCCCGAGATCTACGCGGCCACCCGGATGTTCGGCACCGTGCTCGAGAATGTCGTGTTGGACCCGGCGCGGCGGGTCGCCTACGACGCGGACACCATCACCGAGAACACGCGGGCCAGCTATCCCATCGAGTACATCCCGAATCACGTGCCGGAGGGCACCGGCGGCCACCCGAAGCACATCGTGTTCCTCACCGCCGACGCGTTCGGCGTCCTGCCCCCGATCGCCCGCCTGACCGCGGACCAGGCGATGTACCACTTCCTCTCGGGCTACACCGCCAAGGTCGCCGGGACCGAGCGCGGCGTGACCGAGCCGTCGGCCACCTTCTCGGCCTGCTTCGGGGCGCCGTTTCTGCCCCGCCATCCCGGCGTCTACGCCGCGATGCTGGGCGAGCGGATCCAGCAGCACGGCGCCCGCGTGTGGCTGGTGAACACCGGGTGGACCGGCGGCGCCTACGGGACCGGCGCCCGGATGAAGCTCGGCCACACCCGAGCCATGGTGCGCGCCGCGCTGGCCGGGGCCATCGACGGGGTGCCCTATCGAGCCGATCCGGTCTTCGGCATCGAGGTCCCCACCACGGTGCCCGACGTGCCGGCGGACGTGCTCGCGCCGCGTGACACCTGGAAGGACAAGAAGGCCTACGATGCGCAGGCGAAGAAGCTCGCCGAGATGTTCCAAAAGAACTTCTCCCTCTACGCCGATCAGGTCTCCGAGGCCGTGCAGCGAGCCGGTCCGACAGGTTGAGTCCATCGGGGCGGGGCCGCGCCGGCTCCATCCCACTTCCCCCGCGCTCCCCCGCCCTGGCCGTGACCGGACCGGAAATCGACATCGTCCGCGATCCCCTCTGGGACAACATCCGGCTCGATCCGGCGGCCGCCGCCGTGCTGGATACCCGGCCGGTCCAGCGGCTCCGCTACATCCGGCAGCTCGGGCACGCCTTCCTGGTCTACCCCGGGGCGACCCACTCCCGCTTCGAGCACGCGCTCGGGGCGTACCACCTCACCAAGCTCGCCCTCCAGGCGCTCGGCGAGCGGGGGGACCTCGAGCGCGTCCCCCGGGCCGACCTGCTGGCCGTCCGCCTGGCCGCCCTGCTCCACGACATCGGTCACTACCCGTTCTCCCATGCGCTGGAGGAGGCCGGGCTGCCCCACCACGAGACCCTGGGTGTGGCGAAGCTGGGAGCCGGGGACCTGGCAGAGCGCCTGGTCGAGCTGGGCGGGCCGGACCTGGCCCCCGCGATCGGGGCCTTCATCACGGGCACCACGGCCAGCCCGCTGGGCGGGCTGATCTCCGGCTCGCTCGACCTGGATAAGATCGAGTACCTCAATCGTGACGCCCGGATGTGCGGTGTCCCCTATGGCACGGTGGACGTGGCGCGGCTGCTCGCCGCCCTCACGCTGCTCGAGACCGCGCCGGGACGGTGGGAGATCGGGGTCCACGAGAAGGGGGTGAGCGCGCTCGAGTCGCTCCTCTTTGCCAAGTACCAGATGTACCGAAACGTGTACTGGCATCACGCCGTCCGATCGGCCACCTGCATGTTCAAGCGCGCCGTGCTCGCCACCATTGCCGCGGGCCACTGCACCCAGGAGGGGATCGCCGACGCCACCGACGGGGGCCTGGTGGAGCGCCTCCTGGCGCACGACCCCTCGGGCCTGGCCCTCGCCGTGCACGAGCGGCGGCTCCACAAGCGGGCCCTCGACCTCCCCGCCAGCGACGTGCCGGCCGGCGCGCAGGCCTGGGTGTCCGACGACGCCGCGCTGCTCCGGCGCCTCGAGGACGCGCTGGCCCGGGAGGTGGACCTTTCGCCGGGGCATCTGCTGGTGGATTTCCCCTCACGCGCCTCGATGTTGGCGGTGGACCTGCCCCTCCGGACGCGGAGCGGCCAGGTCGAGCGGCTGACCGGCGAAGGTAAGAGCGGACACCTGGGCCTGCCCCGCGTGGCCGAAGAGCTCTACCGGAGCGCGCGGAGGCTCCGGGTCTTCGTGACCCGGCAGCCCGGCAAGGCGTTGGATGGGATCCTGGATCTGGTGACGCTGCCGTCGGAGGAGATCGCTCGGCGGTTGGACGGCGGGGAGCGGCTGCTCCCCACGGGGAGGTCTACTGCTGATCGGCGGTGACCGGGATCGCGGGATGCTCGCCTGAGGGAGTGCCCACCGAATCGATCCGCACGATGATGGCCGTGATGTTGTCGAGCCCGCCCCGACGGTTGGCCTCGGCGATCATCCGGTCCACCCACACCTGGGGCCCGCCGTCCGCGGTGAGGATGCGGAGGAGGTGCTCGTCCTCCAGCATCCCGGTGAGGCCGTCCGACGCGAGCAGCAGGATGTCGCCGGAGCGGAGGGTGCCGAAGTAGAGATCGGGGATGACCTCGTTGCCCGCACCGACGCAGCGGGTGATGACGTTGCTGTAGGGGTGGACCCGCGCCTGGGCCGGGGTGAGGAGCCCGGCATCGACCTGCTCCTGCACGTAGGAGTGGTCCTTGGTGAGCTGCAGGAGATTGCCGTTCCGGAGGAGATAGGCCCGGCTGTCCCCGACCTGGCCCAGGAGGTAGCGACCGGGGAGGAGCGCCAGCAGGGTGATGGTGGTGCCCATCCCCCGCTTGTCCTGCTCCATCAGGGTCCGCTCGAAGATCGCCTCGTTGGCCAGCACGATCGACCGCTGGACCCGAGCCCCCGCCTGCTCGTCGGTGATGCCGCGCAGGCTCCCCAGCTCCCGAGAGATCGTCCGCACCGCCATTTCGCTCGCCACCTCGCCCGCGGCGTGCCCGCCCATGCCGTCCGCCACGATGAAGATTCCGCGGTCGGACAGCATAAGGTAGTTATCCTCGTTTCCTGATCGGACGATGCCGACGTCCGTCCGAGCGGCGCAGGTGAAATGCACGAGGGCGCTTACCGATTCAGGAGCAGGAAGGCCACCACGGCCACGACGAGGAGGAGCACGACGGGGATGACCCACCCCGGCCTCCCGCGTGAGGCCTTCGACGCGGCCACCACCGGCTGCGAGCGGGGGCGTGGTGTCGGCGGCGAGGGAGCGGCGGCGGGGGCCGGCCGCGGCGGCGGAGGCGCGGGGGACGGGGCGGCGGGCGGCGGCGGGGGGGCCGGAGGACGAATCGGCTCCAGCACCCTGGTCTCGATGCCGTGGGAGACCTCTTCGTCCTTGGGGTCGAACAGCAGGGACACCTCGCCCATCCTGATCGTGGCGCCGGAGGTGAGCGGGGCCTCTCCGGTCAGCCGCTCGCCGTCCACGAAGGTGCCGTTGGTCGACCCCAGGTCGGCGAGTACCCACACCTCTTCCCGCCGCTGGAGCTTGGCGTGGGCGGTGCTGACGCTCTCGTCCGGCAGCACCAGATCGTTGTAGTCCGCGCGGCCGATGTTGACGACCGGCACGCGGATCGGCAGCCGCTCCCCCTTGCGCATGCCGCTGCGCACCAGCACCGAGGCCAGGGTCCCACCGCTCGCGGGTGGCCCGGGAGCCG
>JBFIUJ010000145.1:0-7363 GCA_041607595.1 Gemmatimonadales bacterium
ATCGTGATCCAGCCCACGGAGGCCCTGGTGTCGGTCGACGTGAATACCGGCCGCTATACCGGCAAGAAGGACCCGGAACGGACCATCCTCCGCACCAACCTCGAGGCCGCCCGGGAGATCGCCCGCCAGATCCGCCTGCGGGACATCGGCGGCATCATCGTCTGCGACTTCATCGACATGGAGTCCCGCGCCAACCGCGACAAGGTGCTGCAGGAGCTGCGCACCCACCTGGGACGGGACCGCGCCCGGACCAAGGCCTACGCCGTGTCCGAGCTCGGCCTGATCGAGATGACCCGCCAGCGGGTCCGGCCCTCCCTCTGGCACTCCCAGACCACCGACTGCCCCACCTGTGCGGGCACCGGGCGGGTCTTCCGGCCCGAGATCGTGGCCCGACGCCTGGAGCGCTCGCTGAAGCGCGTGGCCCACGACCACCGGGAGCGTCAGCTCGTGGTCCGGCTGCACCCCGAGGTCGCCCTCTACCTCCTGGAGGAGGAGCCCAAGCTGCTCCAGACCCTCAAACGCGTTACCGGCCTGGACTTGGAGCTGCGGGACGACCCCATGATGCGGCTCGACGAGTTCCGGCTGATGAGCCGGCCCGCCGGCCGGGACGTCACCGAGCTCTACGCTGTCGCATAGGCCTTGACCCAAGCATGGGCCCCGCCTAAGTTTACGGGCTTAACGCGAGACCCTCACGGTAGCGAGTGAACGCATGTACGCCATTTTTCGGGCACTGGGCAAGCAGTTTCGGGCCGAGAAGGGGAAGACCCTCCGGGTGCCCCTGATGGATGCCGCCCCGGGCAGCAAGGTGACCTTCGACGAGGTCCTGCTCTCCTCCGACGGCGACACGGTCCGCACCGGCACGCCGCTGGTCAAGGGCGCCTCGGTGAAGGCCGAGGTCCTGGGCGACGGCAAGGAAAAGAAGATCTACGTCTTCAAGTTCAAGCGGCGGAAGAACTACCGCCGGAAGACCGGACACCGGCAGAAGTTCACCGAGGTCCGCATCACCGACGTCAAGACCGGCTGAGGTAGCCATGGCACACAAAAAGGGAGTCGGCTCCAGCCGCAACGGGCGGACCAGCAACCCGAAGTACCTCGGCGTGAAGAAGTTCGGGGGAGAGCGGGTCGTGGCCGGCAACATCCTGGTTCGGCAGCGGGGCACCAAGTTCCACCCGGGCAAGAACGTCGGCCGCGGAACGGACGACACGCTGTTCGCGCTGGTGGACGGCGTGGTCCGCTTCGAGCACAAGAACAAGCGCCGGCAGCAGGTCTCGGTCTATCCTCCCGAGTTGGCCACGGCCTAGGCGACCCGGGGGGCCCCGCGCAACCGACAGAGGGATGTGGCCCGAGGCCGCATCCCTCTCGCCGTTTCCCGCCGCGCCGGCCTCGGACAGTTCAGAGTGAAACATTTGGCGCTGGAGCGCCGTCCGGTCGGACATCCACCGGCCTCGGAGACCACATGGCGAACCTGATCGATCGGCTGAACCGCGAGCTCGATTCCCTGGGCAAGAAGGCCCAGGCCGCCCTCGACGAGGGGAAGCTCCAGCTCGAGCTGATGCGGGCCCGCCGGCAGGAGAAGAACGCCGCGGTCGACCTCGGCCTCCTGGTCCACCGCCGCGAGCGGGGGCGTGAGGTGGACGGCCGCCGAATCGACGCCCTGCTGGGGCGGCTCGACGAGATCCAAGAGACGATCGCCCGCCTCGAGCGCGAGCTCGCCGCCCAGCGGGGCGACACCGTCTCCGTCTCCGACCAGCCCCCGCCGGCCTCTGCCCAGACCGGAGAGGCCGAGGTGGTGGACCCGGAGTGAGCTCCGGTCAGTACCGCGGCGGCAGCGTCCGGTAGCGCTCCAAGAGTTCCGTCTGGCGCGTCCGGGTGGCGGCCTCCCGTCCGGCGATGAACACCCGCTCCGCCGCCGTCGCGAACTCGAAGGGATCCCCCGTCCAGATCACCAGGTCCGCCGCGCGGCCCATCGCCAGCGCGCCGTGCGATTCCCCCAATCCGAACGCCTGCGCCGGCGCCAAGGTGATCGCGCGCAGGGCCTCCTCCCACGCCATGCCGTTCCGCACCGCGTGCCCCGCGGCGAAGCGGAGGTTCCGCGGGCCCCCCGCCTGGCTCTCGTAGAGGAGCACGGTGACGCCGGCCGCCCGCAGCAGCGCCGCGTTGTCCGGCCGCGCCCCCAGCCCGTCGAAGGACGGGATGTTGTCGTAGGGATCGACCGCCACGGCCACGCCGGCCTGCGCCAGTGCCGGCCCGACTCTCCACGCCTCCGCTCCACCGAGGATCACCATCCGGATTCCCGTCTCGCCGGCGATCCGCAGCGCGGTGCGGATGTCGCTCGCGCGATTGGCCGCGACGTAGGCCGGCACCTCACCCCGGAGAAGTGGCTGGAGCGCCTCGAGGTCCCGTGCCGGCGCCGCGAGCGGCTGCATCTCGGCGCGTTCGTAGTCCGCCCGTCGGCGGGCGTACACTCCGGCATCCCGAAGCACCTGCCGTAGCCTCGCGCTGGCGCCGGCCCGGCTGCCGCCGCCCGCCTCACGGCTGCCTTCGGAGAGGTCGATCCGCATCGCGACCGGGGAACGCAGCACCAAGTCCTCCACCCGATCCCCCGCGAGGCGGATGGCCACGGCCTGCCCGGGGATGAGGCCCCCCGAGGGGACCACGACGGCGGCCGTGACGCCGCCCGCCCGGGCGATCGGGATCTGCACCGCGGCCGGGTCGATCCCCTCCAGCACGTTGAACGCCGCGCTGAGATCGCCGGAGACCCGGCCCTCGCGAACGGCGGCGACGACACCGTTGAGACCGGTGCCGGTCGAGGGATGCATCAGTCCGGGCGTGATCCACCGTCCCGCCGCGTCGATCCGCGTAGCGTCCGGTGGGACGGCGAGCCCTGCCCCTATGGCCGAGATCACGCCGTCCCGGATCACGATGGTGGCGTTCTCGATCTTCGGGCCGGAGACCGGAAAGGCCGTGCCCCCGACGATCGCGATGGTCTGGCCGGCGGCCGGTGCCGCGGCGAGCGCGAGCACGAGGCAACCCGCGGCCGCCCGCGCGGCCCAGGGGCGCCGGAGCGTCATGTCTCTCATCGTCCCACCCCCGGTGCCGTCTGGCCCAGATGGAAGTCCGTGGTCGGCTGGCGGGACGGGTCGGATCGGTCGTAGACCTGCCACCCGTGGTTGAAGACCCGCTCCGCCTTGGCGTAGACCGAGAAGGGATCGCCGGACCAGATCACCACATCCGCCTCCTTCCCCGGCTCGATGGTCCCGGTCCGGTCGTCGATGCCGAGCGCCCACGCCGGGTTGCTGGTGATCCAACGGATGGCCTGGGCGCGGGTCAGCGACAGCCCGGCCTGCCGCCCGGCGGCGAGCGCCTTGGCGGCCTCCTGGTTCAGGCGCTGGATGCCGTCCGGGCTGTCCGAGTGGATGATCGCCCGGGCACCCGCCTGCTCCACCAGCGCGGCGTTCTCCGGGATGCCGTCGTAGGACTCCATCTTGAAGCCCCACCAGTCCGCCCACATCGAAGCCGCGGCGCCCTCGCGCGCCAGCACGTCGGCGATCTTATAGGCCTCCACGGCATGGTGGAACGACCGGATCCGGAAGCCGAACTCCCGAGCCAGGTCCAGCATCTGCGCCATCTCGTCCGCTCGGTAGCAGTGGTTGTGGACCAAGATCTCCCCCTGGATGACGCCGGCGAGGGTCTCCCACCGGAGGTTGCGCGGAGGACGCTCCCCCTTCTGGCTCAGGCGCCAGGCCTTCCACTTCGAGGCGTAGGACTCCGCCTCGATGAACGCGGCGCGGTAGCCGGCCATGTTGCCCATCCGGGTCGACGGCCCCCGGCTCTGGTAGACCCGCTTGGGGTTTTCGCCGCAGGCCATCTTCAATCCGTAGGGGGCGCCGGGGAACTTCATCTCCTGCACCGTCCGGGCCGGCACCAGGCGGAGCGTGGCCGAGCGTCCCCCGATCAAGTTGGCCGATCCGGGCAGCACCTGGATCACGGTCACGCCGCCGGCGATGGCCAGCGGGATCTGGGGATCCTGCGGCCAGAAGGAGTGCTCGGCCCACACCTCCGCGGTCACCGGATTGGTCGCCTCGTTGCCGTCGCTCTCCGCCGACGTGCCCGGCGCGGCGTACACCCCCAGGTGTGAGTGGGTGTCGATGAGGCCGGGGGTGACGACCTTGCCGCGGCCGTCGATCACCGTGACGCCGGCGGGAGCGGCCACGTCGGGCCCGACCGCCTCGATCAGCCCGTCGCGGATCAACACGGACGCGCGGGCGAGCTCGGTCCCGGTCCCGGTGAGCACCGTGGCGTCCCGGATCAGGACGGCCGCATCCGAGCGCCGCTCGTAGGTGGAGGCGAAGGGAACGGTCGCCCGAACCGAGGACTCGGGGGCCGGCGTCGGACCCGTTGCCGGGCGGCCGGTGGCGCAGGCGGCGAGCAGGGCGGTCGCACCGAGCACGAAGGATGGTCGCACGGGAGAAGGCTCCTCCAGGCGCGGGATCAGGCCTGGGTCGAGGGAGGGAAGAGGCGCTCGCTGTTGGACGAGAGGATCTGCCGCTGGATCTCGGGCGAGAGGGGCAGCCGGAGAAAATCGCGCACGTTCTGGCCGAGGTCGGTCACCCCGGGGCTCGGCCAATCGGTTCCCCACACCGTCTTGTCCGCGAGCTCCGCGAGTCGGGGGAAGTACTCCAGCAGGCGACGGGGCGGAATCCCGGAGAGCTCGAGGAGCACGTTGGGATGCCGGCGGAGGACGAAGAACGCCTCGGCCATCCAGAGCGGCCGGCCCCCGTGGGCCAGCAGGATGGTGAGCCGGGGGAAGTCCACCGCGACGTCGTCCACCTCGAGCGGGTTTCCCCATTTCGCCCGAGCGCCCGGGAAGATACTCGTGCCGGTATGGATCATCACGGGCACGCCCCGCTCCTCGCACCGTCCGTAAATCCTCCCCAGGGCCTCGAGTCCCATCGTGTGGGCGTTGGCCGGGAAGAGCTGGTGCGGTGGGTGGATCTTGATCAGCCGGATGCCCGCCTCGACGAGCCGATCCACGTCCCCGACGGCATCCTGGGTAAACCGCGGGTGGACCCCCCCGTACGGCAGGAGACGGTCTGGCGCTGCCGACGCATAGCGGAGCGAGAAATCGTTGGTGGAGTCGTCGAAGCCCAGCACGTCGGGGCTCGGGTAGTTCACCAGTCCGACCCGAGCGAGGCCGGCCTCGTCCATCAGCTCGAGCAGAGCCGAGGGATCGTCCATCAGGGCCGTCAGGCGCTCCCACTGGTGCGTCTTGTCGCGACGCATCACTTCGGCCACGGCCGGTTTCAGCTGTCGCCAGGGCTGGATGTGGATGTGGAGGTCGGTGACCGGATAGGGCAGCGGCGTCGCCATGCGGCCGCTCACTCGCCCGTGAAGTCCGGCGGTCGCTTCTCCAGGAAGGCCCGCACGCCCTCGGCCTTGTCCCGGCTGGCGAATGCGACCCCGAAGAGCGACACCTCGTGCCGCAGGCCGTCGTCGAGCCCGGTGCGCTGGGCCGACCGCACCGCCTCCTTGATGAGGCGCAGGGCCACAGGGCTTCGCTCCGCAATCGTGCCGGCGAGCTCCATGACCCGGGCACGCAGGGCCGCCGCCGGGACCACCTCGTCCACCAGCCCGATCCGGAGGGCCTCGGTCGCGGGCAGGATCTCCCCAGTGTACAGCAGCCGGTAGGCCAGGCCCGCGCCCACCAGGCGAGGCAGCCGCTGGGTGGCCCCGCCGCCCGGGATGATGCCCAGCGTGATCTCCGGCTGCCCCAGCTTCGCGCTGTCGGCGGCGATGCGGATGTCGCAGGCCATGGCGAGCTCGCATCCCCCGCCCAGCGCGTAGCCGTTGATCATGGCGATCACGGGCTTGGGGAAGCCGTCGAGGGCCTGGAAGACGGAGAGCTCCTGCATCACCCGCACCTGCTCCACCGGCGTCCGCTGCTCGAACTCGGCGATGTCCGCCCCAGCCACGAACGCCTTCTCTCCCGCGCCGGTAAGGACCACGACCCGCACGTCCCGATCCTCCCGCAGGCGATCCAGCGACTCGAGGAGCCGGCGGCGCGTGGGAGCGTCGAGCGCGTTCCGCTTCTCGGGCCGGTCGATGGTGACGAGGGCCACCCGGCCCTCGCGCGTGATGCGGACGGTGTCGTCGGTCATGGCGATGGCCAGTCGTAGAAGCCTCGCCCCGTCTTCTGGCCGAGCCTGCCCTCGGCCACGAGGCGGCGCAGGATGGCGGGCGGCTCGTACTGGCCGCCCCCCAGCGTTGCCAGGAGATATTCGGCGATGCGAAGGCGCACGTCCAGGCCGACCAGGTCGGTGAGCCGCAGGGGACCCATCGGGTGGTTGTAGCCCAGCTCCATCGCGCGGTCGATGTCCGCCGGGCTCGCCACCTCCTGCTCGACCATACGCATGGCCTCGAGGCCGAGGACGACGCCGAGCCGACTCGAGGCGAACCCCGGGGAATCGCGGACGACGATCGGCTCTTTGCCCATCGCCCGCACGACCGCCAGCGCCTCCTCGCGGGCCTCATCGCCGGTGCCGGCGTGCACCACGATCTCGACCAGCTTCATGATGTGGACGGGATTGAAGAAGTGGAGTCCGAGGAGCCGCCCGGGGCTCGGCAGTCCCTCGGCCAGCGCGGCGATCGACAGGGAGGATGTATTGGTCGCCAGCAGGGCGTTGGGCGCGGCGGTGGTCGCCGCGGTCCGCAGCACTCGGCGCTTCACCCCCACATCCTCCACCACCGCCTCGATGACGAGGTCGGCGTCCCGACACGCGGACGGGAGGTCCGGGACGAGTTGTATTCGAGTCCGGATCCCCTCCCGAGCCTCCGGAGTGAGCTTGCCGCGGGACACGGCGCCCTCCAGTGCCCGGTCTATCCGGGCGAGAGCGTCGGGCAGTGCCTCGGTCCGCGCGTCCGTCAGCCGGGTCTCCCACCCCGCGGCGGCGGCCGCCTGGGCGATCCCGGCGCCCATCGTGCCGGCACCAATCACGGCCACCCGGCGAGGGGGTGTCATCCGGCGACCGCCCGCACGGCCGCCCGCAGGCGATCCGGGTAATTGCCGCAGAGCGCGTCCACGCCGAGGCGGGTGAGGCGCTCGGCCTCCCGGTCGGTGTTGACGGTCCACGCGACCAGCTCGCGGCCGGAGCCGTGGATCTCGCGGACCAGGGGCTCGTCGATCAGGTGACACTCCATCCAGAGCACGCTCGCGCCGGCCGCTTCGAGGAGTGGGAGGCGCTGCAGGGGATAGGAGGCGAGGAGCGCGCCGCGCCGGTGGTTGGGGCGAAGTCGCCCCAGCCGGTGGATGATCCGGTGGTCGAAGCTGTGGATGGAGTAACGGCCGGGCGTCGGGCCGCGGTCC
>JBFIUJ010000146.1:0-7352 GCA_041607595.1 Gemmatimonadales bacterium
CCCGGGGATGGGCCTGGCGATAGACCTGCTTCAGCCGCTCGACGCTCGTATGGGTGTACACCTGCGTGGTGCTGAGCGAGGCGTGCCCGAGGAGCTCCTGCACCGCCCGGAGATCGGCGCCCGCATCCAGGAGGTGGGTGGCGAACGAATGGCGGAGGGAGTGGACGCGGAGGCCGTCGAGCCCTACCGCGGCGAACGCCCGCCGGACGATCCGCTGGATGCTGCGCGGGGCCAGCGGCCTGCCCCGACGGCTCAGGAAGACGGCTCCGCGGTCCGCGGCCTGTGGGCGGGCGGCCAGATACCGGCGCAGGGCCCGCACGGCCCGCGACCCCAGCGGCAGGATCCGCTCCTTCCGCCCCTTGCCCAGCACACGCACCTGATCGGACAGGAGATCGAGTCGCTCCAACCGCAGCCCCGCCAGCTCGGCGAGACGCATCCCGGTGGAGTAGAACACCTCCACGATGGCCAACTCCCGGAGGGCGAGCGGGTCCTCGCCCTCGGCCCGCGCCTCGAGGGCGGCGAAGAGACGGTCCACCTCGCCGCGGTCGAGATAGGCGGGAAGCCGCCGGTCGAGCTTGGGGCTCCGGGCGCTCCCGGCCACTCCCATCGGCACGCCGTGGTGCCGGTGGAGGTACCGGTAGAAGCTGCGGACGGCCGACAGCGCGCGTGCCGCCGACCGCTTCGAGCGTCCCCGGCGCTGCTCCGCGGCCAGAAAGCCCCGCAACCCCGTGCGGTCCACGGCGTCGAGGCGCCAGTCGCCGCCGTAGTGGTCGTCGCAGAACGCTACGAACGCGGCCAGGTCGCGCCCGTAGGCCTTCACCGTGTGGGGGGATTGCTGCCGCTCCCCGGCGAGGTGGGCCAGGAACTCCTCCATCTCGGCCCGGCCCGTGCCGTTCACGCGCCGGTCCACCAGGCGGCGAGGTCGGCCAGGGCCCGGTCCGCCAGGAGAGACTTCTTCTCCGCCTTGGGCACCCGCCCGGGGAGCGGCTCCACCAGTCCGAAGTTGGCGTTCATCGGCTGGAAGTGGTCCGGATCGGCCTCCCTCAGGTAGCGGTAGAGCCCACCCAACATCGTGGTGGGAGGGGGGATGACCGGCGGATGGCCGGCGAGAGCTCGGGCGAGGTTCACCCCGGCAAGCAGTCCCGTGGCGACCGACTCGGTGTACCCCTCCACGCCGGTCAGCTGCCCGGCGAAGAAGAGCCGGTCATCGTCCCGCGCCGAGAGGGCCGGGGTCAGGCTGCGCGGGCTGTTGAGGTAGCTGTTCCGGTGGATGCTGCCGAAGCGCAGGTACTCCGCCTCGGCCAGCCCGGGAATCAAGCCGAACACGCGTTTCTGCTCCGGAATGCGGAGCCGCGTCTGGAAGCCGACGAGGTTCCACATCTGCGCGGCCCGGTCCTCCCGGCGGAGCTGGACGACCGCGTGGGGCTCGCGACCGGTGCGCGGGTCGGGAAGGCCCACCGGCTTCATGGGCCCGAACCGGAGGGTCTCTCGGCCCCGCCGGGCCATCTCCTCGACGGGCAGGCACCCATCGAAGAACGGGACGTCGTCGAACTCGTGCCCGTGGAACTGGTCGGCCTGGAGGAGCGCATCGAGGAACGTCTCGTACTGAACCGGGTCCATCGGCGCGTTGAGGTAGTCGTCCCCGTCTCCCTTCCCGTAGCGGGAGCGGGCGTACAGGACGTCGTGGTCGAGCGAGTCGGTCGCGACGATGGGGGCGATGGCATCGTAGAAGGCGAGCGCCGCGCTGCCGAGCCGGCCGGCGATGGCCGCGGCCAGCCGGTCCGAGGTCAGGGGTCCGGTGGCCACGATGCCGGGCGAGGGCAGCTCCGCGACTTCTTCCACGACGACCGTGATGGCGGGATGGCCGCGGATCCTGGCGTCGACGGCCCGGGAGAAGACGTCGCGATCCACCGCGAGCGCGGAGCCCCCGGGGACCCGCGCCTCCTCGGCGCAGGCGAGCACCATGCTCCCGAGATGGCGGAGCTCGGCCTTGAGCAGGCCGTGGGCGTTGGAGAGCTCGAGCGATTTGAACGTGTTGCTGCAGACCAGCTCGGCGAGCCGGTCGGTCTGATGGGCCGGGGTGCGCACCGCGGGGCGCATCTCGTAGAGGGTCACCCGCACCCCCCGCTGGGCAAGGGCCCAGGCCGCTTCGGTGCCGGCCAACCCACCGCCGACGACCGTGGCGATCACGAAATCGTGGCCTCTTCCGCTTCGAGGACGACCACCTTGTTCCCGCACTTCATACATGTGCGCGTCTCGCCCTCGGCCTTGCTGATCTTGCGCTCCATCCCCACCCACGCGCACTCGGGGCAGGTCTCCACCACGGGCCGGTTCCAGGTCGAGAAGTCGCAGGCCGGGTACCGCATGCAGCCGTAGAACGACCGTCCGCGCTTGGTGCGCCGCTCGGCGATGTCACCCTCCAGGCACTTGGGGCACTTCATCCCGAGGGGCACCGAGCGGGTGCCCTTGCACTTTGGGTAGGTCGTACAAGCCAGGAATTCCCCGTAGCGCCCGGTCTTGATCACCATCGGGGCCCCGCAGAGGTGGCACTTCTCGTCGGTCGGACGATCGGGTACCCGGTCCTTCTTGAGCGGCTTGGTGTAGCGGCAGTCGTCGGGGTACTTGGCGCACGCCAGGAAGGGGCCGAAGCGCCCGGTGCGCAGGGTGATGCCCGCGCCGCAGGTGGGGCACTTCTCGTTGGCCAGGTCGCCCAGCCCGTGGGCTTCCATCACGAGGGCGTTGATGTCCACCGCGGCGAGCGCCTTGGTGAACGGGCCGTAGAAGTTCTCCAGCACCGCCTGCCACTGGAGCTCCCCATCCTCGACGCGGTCGAGCTCCTCCTCCATCTCCGACGTGAACTCCACGTTGAAGATGTCCGGGAACTTGCCGACCATCACCTTGGCGACCGTTTCCCCGAGCTCCGTGGGGAAGAACCGCCGCTGCTCGTTCCGCACGTATTCCCGGGCCGAGAGGGTCGAGATGATCGTGCTGTAGGTCGAGGGGCGGCCGATGCCCAACCGCTCCAGCTCCTTCACCAGGCTCGCCTCGGAGAAGCGCGGTGGGGGCTGGGTGAAATGCTGGTTGGGCGTGATCGAGCGGACCTCCACCGGATCACCGGTCTCCAGCGGCGGTATCTGGGGCAGGTCGTCGAGCGGCTTGCTGTCCTCCGCCTCCCGACCCTCGGTGTAGATGGTGTGATAGCCGTCGAAGATCAGGACGGATCCGGTCGCCCGAAAGAGGTACGTCCCGAGATCGAAGTCCACGATGGTCATGTCGTACTCGGCGGGCGTCATCTGGGACGCGACGAAGCGCTGCCAGATGAGCTGATACAGGCGGTACTGATCGGGCTCCAGGTGCCCCTGGACGTCTTCCGGGCGCCGCCGCACGTCCGTCGGGCGGATCGCCTCGTGGGCATCCTGGACCCGCCCGCCCTTCGGCGCGGAGTAGGTGTTGGGCGCCTCCGGCAGATAGGGACGATCGTACTGGCTGGAGATGAAGTCACGCACCGCGGCGATCGCGGCGTCCGAGACCCGGACCGAGTCGGTCCGCATGTAGGTGATCAGGCCGACCTGGCCGTCCTCTCCCCCGACGTCGATGCCTTCGTACAGGTCTTGCGCCGCCCGCATCGTGCGCCGGGACGAGAAGCCGAGCTTCTTGGCGGCTTCCTGCTGGAGGGTGCTCGTCGTGAACGGCGCGCCGGGCCGCTTCTTCCGCTTCTTCCGCTCCACGCTGGAGACGACGAACGGCTTTCCGCTCACGGCGTCCACCACCGCCTGCGCCTCCGCCGCGGAATGCAGCTGGGGCTTGTGCCCGTCCACCTTGTGCAGGCCGACTTCGAACTCGTGCCCGTCCTTGGCGCAGAGCGCCTCGATGGACCAGTACTCCTGCGGGGTGAACGCCCGGATCTCCGCCTCGCGCTCCACGATCATCCGCAGGGCCACGGTCTGGACCCGGCCGGCGGAGAGGCCGGTCTTGATGGTCTTCCACAGGATGGGGCTCGCCTTGTAGCCCACCAGCCGGTCCAGGATGCGCCGAGCCTGCTGCGCGTTCACCTTCCGCTCGTCGATCGTGCCGGGATCGGCGAGCGCCTCGGCGATGCTGTCCTGGGTGATCTCGTGGAAGAGGATGCGGTGGGTGGGGCCCGGGCTGTTCAATTGGTCCGCGACGTGCCAGGCGATGGCTTCGCCTTCGCGGTCAGGATCCGTGGCCAGGTAGACGGCCGAGGCCTTCTTCGCCGCCTTCTTGAGCTCCGAGAGGGTCTTGGCCTTTCCTTTAATGGTCACGTACTTCGGCTGAAACCCCGCGTCCACGTCCACGCCGAGCTCCCGGGTCGGCAGATCGCGCAGGTGGCCGACCGTGGCCTTCACGTCGTAGTCCGATCCCAGGTACTTCCCGATGGTCTTGGCCTTGGTCGGCGATTCCACGATGACCAGGGCCGCCCCGGCGGACGCTTTGGCCTTCCGCTTGGCGCGGCGCTTCGGGGCCGGCTTCTCGGCCGCCGCCGGGGCCTCCGGCTCGGCCGATGTCGCCGGCTGGGTCGTCGGGCTCTTCTTCCTGGTCTTCTTCTCCTTCGATGTCCCCATCGATCTCACCCTGGTCCTGGAGCTCCGGTGCTGCCGCTATCCCAAGAAAGGCCGAGGCGGCCGCCCTGGCAAGGCACGACGGCGTAAGTGTTTGTAAGACAACGACTTACCATCCAGCCTCGCGCCGCGCCAGCTCCACGATCTCGGCGGCCGCGTCGGCCACGCTCTTGACGTCGTTGTGGACTTCCGCGTCGGCCCGCTGATAGAACGGCTCCCGCTCCCGCATCAGCGCGACCATGCGATCCACGGGGTTTTGCCCGCCCAGCAGGGGGCGGCCCTCCTGGGCCTCCGCGCGCCGCGCCGCGGTCGAGGCCAGGGTCCGGAGGTAGACGAAGAAGCTCCGGTCGCGGGCCAGCTCGAGCTGCCCGGGTTGCGCCGCCCACCCTCCGCCGGGCGCGATGACGCTCGGGTCCTGGGCAAGGACGTCCTTCATGGCCTGGCGCTCCAACTCCCGGAAGCGGGCCTCGCCGTGCTCCGCGAAGACCTGGGGCACGGTCATGCGCATCCGGCGTGAGATGACCCCGTCGAGGTCGACGAACGGCGCGCCTAGACGTTCGGCCACGGTCGTGCCGACAGTGGTCTTTCCCGATCCCGGCAGGCCCAACAGAACGATATGACGCTTCACCGCGATGCCTCCTCCACCGGCTCCGCGCCGGATCCAGCCGGGGGGCCCCCGGCCCGGGCGGCGAGCCCCGTCAGGTACCCCTCCACGTTGCGCCGCATCTCGCCCAGCGAATCACCCCCGAACTTCTCCATCATGGCGTCCGCCAAGACCACCGCGGTGAGGGCTTCCGCGATGACCCCCAAGGCCGGCACCGCCGTCACGTCGGAGCGCTCGCTCTGTGCCGCGCTGGCCGCCCCGGTCGCGAGGTCCACGCTGGGCAGGGGCGACATCAGCGTGGAGATCGGCTTCATGCCCAGGCGCACGACCAGCGGCGCTCCCGTGGTGATGCCGCCCTCGAGCCCGCCTGCGCGGTTCTCGCCGCGATCGAACCCGCCGCTGTGCGTGGCGTCGGCCGAGGCGTGGATCGGGTCGTGCACGCCGGAGCCCGGGCGTCGGGCCGCCTCGAAGCCGAGGCCGATCTCGATCCCCTTCACCGCCGGGATGGACATGAGCAGCCCCGCGAGCCGCCCGTCCAGCTTGCGATCCCAGCTCACATGGCTGCCGAGCCCCACCATCAGTCCGCGGGCGACGACCTCGACCTCGCCCCCGAGCGTGTCCCCATCGCGCTTGGCCTGGTCGATCCGGCGGACGATCTCCGCCTCCGCGGCCGGATCGAGAACCCGGACGGGGGACCGGTCGGAGGCCTCGTTGAGCGGCCGGGGGAGCTCGGCCGGCGTCGCGACCCGGATCCCGCCGAGCGAGACCACGTGGCTCCCCACCTCGATGGCGAACTCGTCCAGCAGGCGTCGGGCGAGTGCGCCCGCCGCGACCCGGGCGGCGGTCTCGCGCGCGCTGGCCCGCTCCAGGATGTCCCGTGCGTCGTGCCGGTCGTACTTGAGCACGCCGGCCAAGTCCGCGTGACCGGGCCTGGGGCGGGTGACGCGTCGCCGGCGGGGCTCGCCGGGCTCCCCCTCGGGGGCCATGACGTCTGCCCAGTGCTCCCAATCCCTATTGGCGATCAGCATCGCCACGGGCGAGCCCAGCGTCTCCCCGGCGCGGACGCCGGAGAGCCATTCGATCTGGTCCCGCTCGATCTTCATCCGGGCGCCGCGCCCGTACCCACCCATGCGGCGGGCGAGGTCGCGGTCGACCCACTCGGCGCTCACCGGGAGGCCCGCGGGGAGTCCCTCGACGATGGCGACCAGCCCCTTCCCGTGGGACTCGCCGGCGGTGGTGAACCTCAGGTGCACGGCCCTGGTTCCGTCCTTCCTCGGCGCCGCGCTCGCGGCGCCGGCCCCATACTCCACCGGAAGGCCCCCCGGTGGCAAGGGGTGCCTGAAGCGCGTGAGCCCGACCGGGGGCCGGGCTCACGCAGGATCGTGTCGGACGCCGGCGTCAGGGACCGACGGGGTGGTCGTCGATGATCCGGGGCGTCACCAGGATGATCAGGTCTCGGCGGCGCTCGGTGTTCGTGCTGAAGCCGAACAGCCCGCCGATGAGCGGCAGCCGCGAGAGGAGTGGGATGCCCGACTTGCTGCGGTCCACCGAGGTCACCGTGAGCCCGCCGATCACGGCGGTCTCGCCGTCGTTCACCAGCAGCTGATTGCTCGCCTTCTGGGTCAGGATCTGGAACCCGAGGTCGGCCGCGGCCAGCACCTGCACCGCCGAGCGCTCGGTCTCCAGGTCCATCAGGACCTGGCGGTTGTTGGTGACGTGCGGGGTGACCTTGAGGCGAATGCCGGTCTCCTTGAAGCTCACCGTGGCGCGTGGCGGCTGGTTGCCGCCTCCCTGCGCGCTGAAGTCGATGACCCGGACCGGGGTTTCCTCACCCACCAGGATCTGGGCCTCCCGGTTGTCCAGCGTGCTGATGACCGGCTCCGCCTGGACGTCGGAGAGGTCGACCCGCTCGAGGGCGGTCAGGAACGTCGTGAGCGAGAACCCACCGATGGCGGTCGAGAAGATGAGGTCCAGGGCCGGGCCCTGGATGATCGCGTCCGCATTGCCGACCGCAGAGAGCGAGTTGTCGCCCAGGTCCACAATGTTCACGTTGCTGTTGAACGGCTGGCCCGTGGACGGGTCGGTGCGCTGCACCAGCTTGTTGAAGAACTGGGTGTTGCTACCCAGGTCGTACCGCAGCCCGAGGTTCTCGATGTCGGTCCGGTCCA
>JBFIUJ010000147.1:0-7344 GCA_041607595.1 Gemmatimonadales bacterium
ACGGTCCAGGGCGATCACTACGTCTGTGCCATCCCGATCGAGCGGCTGGCCCCGATGCTCAACCCGGACCTGCTCGCGGCCGACCCGACCCTCGCCCACCTGAAGCCGCTGGCGGTGAACGTCGAGTGGATGAACGGGGTGCAGTACTATCTTCGGCGCGACGTGCCGATGACCCACGGTCACGTCATCCACATCGACACCGAGTGGGCGCTGACCACCATCTCCCAGCTCCAGTTCTGGCGCAGCATCGCACCCGAGCAGTTCGGCGACAGCGACGTCCGGGGCGTGCTGTCGGTGGACGTCTCCGACTGGACCGCGCCCGGCTCCGACGGGCGGCCCGCCATGCGCTGCAGCCGGGAGGAGGTCATCCGGGAGACCTGGGAGCAGCTCAAGCGATCGGTCAACGTGGGAGGCGACCTGCTGCGCGACGAAGACCTCCATTCCTGGTTCCTGGATCCCGACATCGAGGCCGACCCGACGAAGCCCGGGCTCCTGGAGAACTCCGAGCCGCTGCTGGTGAACCTGGTGGACACCTGGCGGCTGCGCCCCGAGGCGGCGACCGCCATCCCCAACCTGTTCCTCGCCTCCGACTACGTCCGCACCCACACCGACCTGGCCACGATGGAGGGGGCGAACGAGGCCGCCCGCCGGGCCGTCAACGGCATCCTCGACGCGATCGACTTCGCGGGCAGCCGGTGCGACGTCTGGCCGCTGCAGGAGATCGAGGTCCTCGCCCCGTGGCGCCTCCACGACGCCCAGCGCTACCGGGCGGGTCTGCCCTGGGACGACTCGCTCCTCCAGGTGGCCGCCCACGCCCTGCGCGGCGCCTCGCCGCTGCTCGAGCAGGTCCGGCCGCTCCTGGCCGCGGTCGAGCCCTTCGCGACCCCGGTGGCCGACGCGCTCGACATCGCGAGCGCCGTTCCCTCCCAGGTCGGCGCGGTGCGCGACATCGACCCGACCATCAAGGCCGGGTCGCACTACGTCCCGACGCCGCAGTACCCGGTCGTCGAGGTGGCGGACGCGGTCCCGGGCGCCGCGGAGATCGTGGGGCCCGCCGGGTTCCTCGACCGGCTCGCCTGGTACCGTGAGCTGATGGGAGGGAAGCTCACCGCCGCGGTTCCGGACAAGGAGCCGCAGCGGCACCTGTACGCGCTGGTCCAGGACTTCCTCGGCCGCTCGGGGAAGGGGCTGCGCCCGGCGCTCTGCATCGCGACTGCCCGGGCGCTCGGGGGCAAGGCGGAGGACGCGGTGCCGGCGGCGGCCGGGCTCGAGATGTTGCACAACGCCTTCCTGGTGCACGACGACATCGAGGACGGGAGCGAGTCGCGCCGAGGCTCGCCGACGATGCATCACCGGGTCGGGACGCCGATCGCCCTCAACGCCGGGGACGCGATGAACGCGCTGGCGATGCGGCTCTTCCGCGAGAGCGGGGAGCGGGTCGGGCCGGCCGCCGCGCTGCGCATCCTCGACGAAGTGGACCACATGCTCCTCGAGAGCCTGGAGGGGCAGGCGATGGAGCTCGGCTGGGTGCGGGACAACGACCTCACCGGGTCGGACGACTACCTGCGCCTCGTGCTGAAGAAGACCGCCTGGTACAGCTTCATCCATCCGCTCCGGATCGGCGCGCTGGTCGCCCGGCATGACGACCCGAACCTGGAGCGGTTCGACCGCTTCGGCTACCTCCTGGGTCTGGCCTTCCAGATCAAGGACGACGTGCTCAACCTGGCCGGCAGCCGCTCCCGGTACGGGAAGGAGATCGACGGCGATCTGTGGGAGGGCAAGCGCACCCTGGTCCTCGCGCACGCGCTGGCCCACTCGCAGCCGGCCGATCGCGAGTGGATGCACGGCTTCCTCGCCCGGCCCCGGGAGCGGCGGCTTCCCCGCGAGGTGTACCGGCTGCACGAGATCTTGGCGAAGGGGGGCAGCATCGGGTGGGCCCAGCAGGCCGCCGACGCGCTCGCGAAGGAGGCGGCGCGGGATTTCGACCAGACGGCCTTCGCCGGCGTCCCGCCGGGGCCGGACCTGGATTGGCTCCGCTCCTGCGTGGAGTTCCTGGCCCAGCGGGACGTGTAGCCGTCGGACTCTCCGTCCCGGCAGCGACCTTCGGTGGGCCGGCCCTTTCGCCGGCAGCGGACCCCTCCTCGTCGACGCCGGATCAGCCCACGCCATCCTGACCGTCAAACCCCACCCCTCCCGGCGGCATCATATCCTCAACCGTACCGACCGTCCCCACCACGTTCTCGGGAGCCCCATGCGCCCAGTGCTGCTGATCTCCGCCACGCTGTGTCTCCTGGCGGGCGCCCCCTCGCCGCTCACCAAGCCCAGGATCGAGCGCGTCGCGACCCTGGCCGAGCCCCGCTCGGTGCACACGGCGTCGCTCCTCCCGTCGGGTCGGGTGCTCGTGGCGGGCGGGATGGGCCCGGGCCAGGCCAGCCTTGCGACGGCGGAGCTGATCGATCCCGCCGACGGCAGCGTGGCACCGGCGCCTTCGATGGCCGAGCCAAGGGCCGGCCACACCGCCACCGCGCTCCCGGACGGGCGCGTCGTCATCGCTGGCGGCTACAACGGCGCCTATCTGTCATCGGTGGAAGTGTATGATCCGGCGCGGCGCCGGTTCGAGACGCTCGGCCGGCTGGCGGAGGGCCGCAGCGACCACACGGCGACGCTGCTTCCGGACGGTCGCATCCTGGTCATCGGGGGCGTCGGACGCGGGTGGACCTTCCTCGCCAGCGCGGAGGTGCTCGATCCGGCGACCGGCCGATCCGAAACGGTGGGTTCGCTGACTGTCCCCCGCGAGAGCCACACGGCGACCCTCCTGCTCGACGGGAGCGTGCTAGTGGTCGGCGGCCACCGTGGCCGCCGGGAGGCGATGGAGGTGTATCACAGTGCCGAGCGGTATGACCCCCGGACACGGGACTTTTCTCCCGCCGGACTCCTCGCCGTCGCGCGGCACAAACATGACGCCGTGCGGCTCGCTGACGGACGGGTCCTCGTACTCGGTGGCGCGGACCGAACCGATCGGCGACACTTCGCGTCGACCGAGGTCTACGACCCGGGCAGCCGGACCTTCGGAGCGGGGCCGGCCATGGCCGCCACCCGCTACAAGATCCAGGGGACGGCGGTCCGGCTGCCCAGCGGCAGTGTCCTGGTCCCGGCCGGCTCCCGGACGGCGGAGCTGCTCGACCATCGCTCGCTCACCTTCCGCTCGGTGGCGGGAGGGTTCCCTGCCGGGTATGCGTTTGCGACAGCAACCCTGCTCCCGGAGGGCGACGTGCTGATCGTGGGAGGCTACGGCCCGGCGATCGAGAACACCGGCGGGGTCTGGCGCTTCACCGGCGAGTGAGCGTCGCCGGAATCGGCATCGAACCGTCGGGCTCGCCGACTTCACCGTCGTCGTGCGCCAACCGCAGGCGGCGGCCGAATCCCGCCCGGAAGGCGTCTCAAGCGCCGCCTGCCCAGACCGCTTATCTTGCACTTGACCCACCGCCGTCCCCTCGGCTTTCCCCTCGCACCCGGAGATGCCCGTGCCGAAACGGAACTACGGCTTCGAGAAGCGGCAGAAGGAGCTGAAGAAGCGCCGCAAGGCCGAGCAGAAGCGGCAGCGCCGCGCCGAGCGGAGCTCGGCCAACTCGTCGGACGAGCAGGACCCTGCCGAGGAGTCCGACGCCGCGGAATCTCCCACGATCGAGCCGTAGCGTCCCCCCCGCCCCCCCCGTCCCCCGTCGCAGTCGCCCCCCGTCTCCGGCAGGAGACGGGGTTATCTTTCGTCCGTCGCCTCTCCCCTGGCCTCCTGGTGCTCCTACGGCGCCAACCTTGGCTTGGCCCCGTGACTGGAGCATCGCATGAGCGCCTTTAAGCCGCAGCAACGCCACATCGCCATCCAAGGCCGCACCTTCCACTTTGTCTCGTACGAGGGGCAGCAGCCGAACCCCCGCCGCGGCGAGGAGGGTGGCCCCCCGATGTGGTACCTGATGGTGGAGGGCCGCCGCTGCCCGGTCCTGCCCTACGATCCCGCCCAGCCGCTCCCGGACGTGGACAAGGCCCTGGTCCGGTGGGCGCAGGCCAACGCCTTCGCGCACTAGCTCCAGGGGGATGACACCCCGGCTCCGAGCGGGGGGGTGGCTCGTGCTCCCTCCCGAGCCTGGGCTCACCCCGATGTCGTCACGGGCTCGGGAGCGGCGCGGGGTCCTCCGCCTCCGCGCCCACCCGCCATGACGATCACCCGGATCAACCAGTTCGACGCCCTCCCGGGCCGAGGCGCGGAGCTGCGCCGGTTCTTGGAGTCGCTGATCGGCACGATTCGCTCGTGCCCGGGCTGCCACTCGTGCGAGCTGCTGCAGTCCATCGACCAGGACGAGCGTCTCGCGATGATCGAGATCTGGGAAGACGTGGATGCGCATCGCGCCGCCGCCAAGGCGATCCCGCCCTCGATGCTGCAGGAGGCCATGGCCCTATTGGCAGGCCCCGCGGCCGGCGCCTACTTTCACCCGGTACCGCCTTCCGACGCATGACTCGCCTGGTGTCGAGGCGCGCCACGCTCCGAGCCAATCCGAAGGAGTCACCCGTGCCCTCGATTCGCTGTCGTGGCGGATGCGGGCCCTCCGCGGCACGCCCCGCACTGCCTTCGGTAGCTAGGCGCGTCGGGATCGGCCGGCTCGTCGCGCGCCACCTGTCCGGGCTCGTGCTGCTCGGCGCCGCGGTGCCGGCGGGATGGGCGCAGGGCGCCGCCGCGCCCCCGCTCCGGGCGCAGCTCGACCGCATCGTGGCGCCCTACCTGGCCGCGGGCGACTTCATGGGGGTCATCGCGGTGCAGCGTGACGGAGCGGCGCCGCTGATCCTGCCGTACGGGGCCGCGAGCGTCGAGCTAGACGTGCCCCATCGCGCGTCCGGCATCTTCATGATCGGCTCAATGTCCAAGCAGTTCACCGCCGCGGCGGTGCTCCTGCTGGAGCAGGAAGGCGCCCTGACCACGGGCGATCCGGTGAGCCGGCACCTGCCCGAGTACTCCGGGGGAGAGGCGATCACGATCGAGCAGCTCCTGACCCACACGTCGGGGGTCGCGGACATCTACTCGCTCAGGCGCTTCGGAGAGACGGCCGGCCAGGGCGGCTCGTTCGCCGAAGTGATCGCGGACCTCGCCCGGATGGCGCCGACCCATCCTCCCGGATCCGCCTACGCCTACAGCAACGGCGGCTATGCCGTGCTCGCCGCGATCGTCGAGCGGGCCTCCGGCCTTCCCTACGGGGAGTACCTCGCCCGCAGGATCTTCACGCCGCTGGGGATGACGAGCACCTCGCATGACCGGCCGGGGCCCGCCGTGGCCCATCGGGTCCCGGGCTACGACCCCTGGGGGCGAGACGCCCACACCCCGGCGGCGCCCGTCTCGGCGGCCTACACGACGGGATCGGGCTCGCTCTGGTCCTCCGCCGCGGACCTGCTCGTCTGGTCCGAGGCGCTCCACTCCGGGCGGCTCCTGACCGCGGCCTCGCACGCTAAGCTGACCCGGAACTACGGCCACGGCTACGGGTACGGAGTGAGCGTGTTCCGCCGGTTCGAGCGGGACGTGATCGGGCACGATGGGCGCGTGTCCGGCTATGCCAGCGATCTCGCGCGCTACGTGCAGGACCGGCTCACGGTGGTGGTCCTGAGCAACGTGCAGTCCGTGGCGCGGGACGAGATCCGCCGGCTCGTGGCAGCCGCGGCCCTGGGCGAGCCCTACGCCGTCCCGGCGCCGCGCGTGTACGGGGAGCGACCGCCCGGGCCGCTGGAGCCGCTGGCGGGCGTCTACGCCTTCGGACCGGGGTTCGAGGTGTCGATCCGCGCGGCGGAGGGGCGCCTGCTGGCGCGGGCCAACGAAGGTGGGTCCTCGGAGCTGATTCCCGCCGGCGATTCAACGTGGTTCTCCCGGATGCTGTACGCGACGGTCCGGTTCGGGCGCGACGACGCGGGCGCGGTGGATCGACTGATCTGGGGGGCCGGGGACCGGGCTCCGATCGGACGCCGGGTTCGCTGAGCCGGGAGCCGGGTCCGTCGGTCATCCGTCCGTGGCCCACATCGACCACACCCATTTCGGGAGGATTCTTTCGGTGAACAAGAACGAGCTCATCAAGCGCCTGAACGAGGATCTCGCAGGCGAGTTCAGCGCAATCATCCAGTACGTGACCTATGCGGCCAAGGCCACCGGCCCCTACCGGCCCCAGCTCGCGCAGTTCTTCTTGGCCGAGATCGTCGACGAGCAGGCCCACGCCCAGTTCTTGGCCAACAAGATCGTCGCGCTGGGCGGGGAGCCCACGACCGAGCCGCGGGCGGTCCCGGCGGCCGAGACGAACCGCGCGATGCTGCAGGCGGTGCTCGCGGCCGAGCGGAAGGCCCTGGCCGACTACACTCAGCGGGCGAAGGACGCGGAGGCGTTCGGGGACAAGGGCCTGGTCGTCCAGCTGGAGGACATGGTGCGGGACGAGAGCTCGCACTCGGAGGAGACCGAGCGGATCCTCCGGGACTGGCCGCTCTGAGGTCTGGGGCCTAGGTCCCGCCGCCGCTCGGCCTCGCCTATGCCGGTCGCTGCGTCCGCGAGGGGGAGAGCGTCCCGCTCGGCGACCGCCCGGCCAAGTTCATCCAAGACAGGTGCTCGGCCCAACGCCCCGGCTGCTCGCGGAGTCCTTCCGACCAGGCAGGGCTACTTGACCAAACCCTTTTGGCGCTGCAACATGGCGGGTCCTCCACCGGAGGTCGTCCATGGGGAGCTCGAGGGGTCCGATGGAGGGGCGCCAGCCGCTGTTGCCGGAAGGCCTGCATCACTACGACCTGCACGTCTGGCTCTGGAAGACCAACCCGGCCGGCGTCTTCGCTCCGACGAACCCGGCGCTCCGATGCCCGAGAGGCGGCTACCGCTTCCCGGAAGCCGCGCCGAAGATGGTGGAGCATCGAGGACACTAGCCTCCGCTTCCTTGCCGTTTGCCGGACGGTCCCGCGTCGTTTTCGGAGGTGCTTCACATGGCCGATCTACCCTGGACGCTCATCGCCGCGCTCGGCTCCACCGGAATCCTGATGGCCCTGGTGTCCTGCCTGGTCGGTATGCGCCCGAAGGTGGAGAACCCGGCCTGGTGGGGGCTCTACGCCGTGTGGGTGACCATCGTGCTGCTGCTGGATCGGAGCGCCCCGTTCCTGACCATCGTCATCGCAAGCACCATCGCCGGAGTGCTGAACGGGACGACGGTGTCCCTGTTGCTGGACCAGTACCGGCGCAACAACCCTTGGCACGCGGAGCAGACCCAGGGCTCCCGCGGGAAGCTGGCGGCGCAGTTCATCGGGATGGGCCTCGCGATCGGCGTCGGCTTCGGCGCG
>JBFIUJ010000148.1:0-7280 GCA_041607595.1 Gemmatimonadales bacterium
ACGCCCGGGTGGAGTTCGCCGGTGGCCCGGTGGCGACCGTCACCGCCTCACGCCTCGCCCGCGACCGGGTGCGTCGGCTCCGGCTGTTCCAGCCCTCGGGGTACCTCTCCCTGGATCTGGCGACGGGCGGCGGGGCGTTCATGCGGCTCAGGCCCCACTGGCGCCCGGGCGGGAGCCACAGGCTGGAGGACGTGGTCGAGCAGATTCCGCTCGAGGCGCCGGAGGCGGATGCGCTGCAGCTCGAGCTCACGAGCTTCGTCCACGCCGTCCGGGGGGAGCGCGACGTCGTGGTCACAGGGGCGGAGGGACGGCGTGCCCTGGCGCTCGCCCTGCGGGTCAGCGAGGCGGTCCAGCGATCGGCGACGATCCCGACGCCGGGGCCATGACCCCGCGCCGGGCGGGGCCCCGGATCTTCGTGTCCGCGGGCGAGCCCTCCGGCGACCTCCACGGGGCGGACGTCGTGCGGGAGCTCCTGCGCCGGTTCCCCGAGGCGACCATCGAGGGGTTCGGCGGGCGGCACATGGCCAGGGCCGGCGCCCGGATCAGCGTGTCCACCGAGCGGATGAGCGGGTTCGGCTTCGTCGAGATCCTGGGGAAGATCCCAGGGCACTATCGCCTCCTCCGCGCAGTGCGGAAGGCCTTCGCCGCCGAGCCGTACGACCTCGTGATCGTCATCGACTACCCCGGCTTCCACATGCGGGTCGCGTCCGCGGCCAAGGAGGCCGGCAGCCGGGTCCTGTACTACATCGCGCCGCAGCTGTGGGCCTGGCGGCCCGGACGGGCCCCCAGGCTCCGGGCGGCGGTGGACAAGCTCGCCGTGATCCTCCCGTTCGAGGAGGGCTTCTTCCGCGGCATCGGCGTGGACGCGGAGTTCGTGGGAAACCCGGTCATGGACCGGGGCCCCGCGCCGACGCGGGAGGAGGCCAGGCGGCGGTTGGGTCTGCCGCCGGACGCCCGGATCCTGGGCGTGTTCCCAGGGAGCCGGGACCAGGAGATCGAGCGCCATTGGGCCGCCTTCCGGGCCGCCGCCGAGCGGGTGCGGCAAGCCGGTGCCTGCGATCACGTGGCGGTCGCCGGCATCCCGGGCGGCATCTACCCCGACCTCGGGGACATGGTCTTGGAGCGGGAGGACTCGGCGCTGGTATTCTCCGCGTCCGACGCGGTGCTGGCCAAGTCGGGCACCACGACCCTGGAAGCGGCCGTCACCGGGACCCCGATGGTCGTGGCCTACCGAACCCACCCCCTCACCTATGCCCTGGCACGCCGGCTGAGCCGCGTGCCGTGGGTGAGCCTGGTGAACCTGGTGGCCGAGCGCGAGGTCGTGCCAGAGCTGCTGCAGAGCAAGGCCACGCCGGCGCGGCTGGCGGAGGCGCTGCTTCCCCTGCTGGACCCCGACCACCCGGCCCGTCGGGCTCAGGGCGAGGGGTTGGCCGAGGTCTGTGCCCGCCTCGGCGGCCCGGGGGCGGGCCAGCGGGTGGCCGACCTGGCGGAGGAGCTCCTGGACCGGTGAAGCTCCGCATTCCCCCGGGCGTGATTCGGGTCGTGGGGCGCCCGCTGGTGATCGCGCTGGCCCGCTCGTGGCGGATCGAGACCATCCACGAGGAGCGCTGGCGCCCGCTGCGGGAGGCCGGGCGCCCCCACGTGTTCATGTGCTGGCACGAGTCGCTGCTGCCGCTGTTGTGGCGCCACCGCGGGCAGGGCATCGCGATCGTCGTGTCCGAAGCGCGGGACGGGCAGTACCTGGCTGAGTTCGCCGAGCGCTTGGGATACCGGCTGGTCCGGGGCTCGAGCACGCGTGGGGCGACGCGGGCGCTGCTGGGCGCGGTGCGAGAGCTCCGGGAGGGGCATCCGGTGGCCTTCACGCCGGACGGTCCCCGGGGGCCGCGTCGGGAGCTGAAGCCAGGGATCGTCGCGGCGGCCCAGCGGGGCAACGCCGTGATCGTGCCGCTGCACGCCGAAGCGGATCGGGCGTGGCGGTTACATTCCTGGGACCGGTTCATGCTCCCCCGGCCCTGGTCCCGCGTCCGGATCGCGTACGCGCCGCCCATCGCGGTGGGCCCCGGACCGGATGGGATTCGCGACGGCCTGGCGGCGGCCAGGGCCGCCCTGGACGAGGTCACGAGGATGGCACGATGGCCCGACGCCGCGGCGACACTCACCGGCTGATCCGCTGGCTCTGGACCAGCCGACGGCTCGACGCCCGCATGGTCCGGCTGGCGCTCCTGCCGGCGGCAGGCCTGTGGCACGCCGGCATGGAGCTGCGGCGGATCGCCTACCGTCGCGGGTGGATCCCGGTGCAGGATCTGCCGCTGCCCTCGGTGGCGGTGGGCAACCTGACCGTGGGGGGATCCGGGAAGACCCCGATCGCGATCTGGATCGCGCGCCACTACGTGAGGCGCGGCCTCGTGCCGGGCGTGCTGCTCCGGGGCTACGGCGGCGACGAGACCCGGGTCCACGCGCAGGAGGTGCCCGAGGCGGTGGTCGTGGCCGATCCGGACCGTGCGGCCGGAGCCGAGCAGGCCCTGGGGCAGGGCGCCCAGGTGTTGGTGCTCGACGACGCCTACCAGCGACTGGATGTACGGCGTGACCTGAACGTGCTGGTGATCAGCGCGGAGACCACGCGGGCCGTCCGCTGGCCTCTTCCGGCCGGGCCGTGGCGGGAGGGCTGGCCGGCGCTGGGTCGGGCCGACCTGGTCGTGGTGACGCGCAAGCGGGCCACCCCCGAGGCCGCGGAGCTCCTCGCGAGCCAGGTGCGGGAGCGGGTGTCGTGCCCGGTGGCGATCGCGCACCTGGGGCTGCAGCGGTTGGAGGGTTTGGTGAGTCGGGAGAGCCACCCGGCTGCGATGCTCCGGGGCAAGCGGGTGGTGGCCGCGTCGGCGATCGCGGATCCCGATGCGTTCGTCGCCCAGACCAAGGGAGCCGGCGCCGCGGTGCAGGTGGCGACCTGGAAGGATCACCACGCCTTTGCCGACGAGGACGTCGCCTGGCTGGCCCACGCGGCGCGACGGGCGGACCACGTCGTGATCACCGCCAAAGACGCGGTCAAGCTCCGCGATCGCTGGCCGGCGGACGCCCCGGAGCCGCTCGTGGCCCTGCTCGAAGTGACGTTCGAGGAAGGCCGATCGGCCTTCGAGGCGGCGCTGGACACCGTGGTCACGCCGGTCGACCGACTCTGATCCCTCCCATCACGCGAGAGCCCTGGACCGCCCCATGAGTGCTGCCAGCCTGCCCGCCAACACGGTGGTTCGCCCGGACAAGGACACCTTCCTGAGCGAGGAAAACCCGTTCGAGGCCATGATGTCGCGGTTCGACCACGCCGCGAAGCTGCTCAACCTCGATCCGGGTCTGTACAAGATCCTCCGCCACCCCGACAAGCAGATCATCGTCTCGGTCCCGATCCAGCGGGACAACGGCGAGATCGAGGTGTACACCGGGTACCGGGTGCTGCACAACACGACCCGCGGCCCCGGGAAGGGCGGGATCCGGTTCGACAGCAGCGTGTCGCTCGACGAGGTGAAGGCGCTGGCCGCCTGGATGACGTGGAAGTGCGCGGTGGTGGACATCCCCTTCGGAGGGGCGAAGGGCGGCGTGGTCTGCGATCCGAGCACGATGTCCGCGGGCGAGCTGGAGCGCCTGACCCGACGGTACACGTCGGCCATCCTCGAGATCCTCGGCCCGGACTCGGACGTGCCCGCCCCGGACGTCAATACCAACGAGCGGGTCATGGCGTGGATCATGGATACGTACTCCATGCACAAGCGGCATACCGTGACCGCGGTGGTGACCGGGAAGCCGGTCGAGATGGGGGGGTCCCTCGGCCGGCGTGAGGCGACCGGGCGGGGGTGCATGCTGGTGACCCGCGAGGCCCTCAAGCGTCTCGGGATGGAGATGGCCGGGGCCCGCATCGCGGTGCAGGGGTTCGGCAACGTGGGCTCGGTCTCGGCCGATCTCCTGGTGCGGGAGGGCTGCCGGGTGGTGGCCGTGAGCGACAAGTCGGGCGGCATCTACAACCCGGAGGGGCTCGACGTCGAGGACCTGCAGACCTGGGTGCGGGAGCGGCGGTATCTGGTCGGCTACCCCAAGGGGCAGCCGGTCACGAACCCGGAGCTCCTCACTTTGGACTGCGACGTGCTGGTGCCGGCCGCGCTGGAGAACGTGATCACGAGCAAGAACGCGCGGGACATCAAGGCCCGCATCATCTGCGAGGGAGCCAACGGGCCGACGACGGCGAACGCCGACCGGATCCTGGACGAGGCGGGGGTGTTCGTGATCCCGGACATCCTGGCCAACGCCGGCGGCGTCACGGTGAGCTACTTCGAGTGGGTGCAGGACCGGGGCGGCTATTTCTGGGTCGAGGAGACCGTGATCGACCGGCTCGGGCGCATCATGGTCCGCGCCTTCGACGAAGTCGCCGCCATGGCCGACCGCCACGCGGTGAACATGCGCACCGGGGCCTACATGCTCGCCATCGAGCGGGTGGCGGCGGTGCATCGACTCCGCGGGCTGTATGCCTGATGGAGGTGACGCTGGCGGCGGTCGGGCGGCTGCGGCCCAGCTACCGGGAGGCCTGTGACGAGTACCTGCGGAGGCTCGGGCGCTACGCACGGGTGGCGGAGGTGGAAGTGCGGGAGGCATCCCGGGCTCCGACGCCGGAGGCGCAGCGGCGCGAAGAGGCCACCCGCCTCGCGGCCAAGCTGCCGCCGGGAGCCCGAGTCGTGGCCCTCACGCGGGACGGCCGGGCCTGGTCCAGCGCGGAGCTGGCGCGACGGCTCTCCGCGTGGCGGCTCGAAGGTGGGCGCGGACTCGCGTTCGTCCTCGGCGGATCGCACGGGCTGGGGGCGGCGCTCCTGGAGGGCGCCGCGGAGCGGTGGAGCCTCGGGCCCCTCACGCTGCCCCACGAGCTGGCTCGGGTCGTGGTGGCCGAGCAGCTGTACCGGGCGTTTACGATCCTCGCGGGACATCCCTATCACAAGGGCGCGTGAGGCTCGCGGGGCGCGGGGCGACTTGCGCGGGGAGGGGAGCGGATCCCAGTGACGGAGTGGTTCGAGGAGTGGTTCGGCGAGGAGTACCTGGCGCTGTACCCCCACCGCGATGAGGCCGAGGCGGAGCGGGCGATCGCCTTGGTCGCCCGCACGATCCCGTGGAAGGCCGGCTGGCGGGTGCTGGACGTCGGCTGTGGGAGCGGGCGCCACGCGGCGCCGCTCCTGCGCCGCGGCGCTCGGCTGGTGGGTCTCGACCTGTCGTGGGCGCTGTTGCGTCTCGCCCGGGCCGCCGCGCCCAATCCCCTGATCCGGGCGGACATGCGCGCGCTGCCGGTGCGCCCGGAGAGCATGGATCTCGCGCTGAACCTCTTCACCAGCTTCGGCTACTTCACCACCGACGAAGAGCATCAGGCCTCGCTCGAGATGATGGTCGGATCGGTCCGCCGGGGCGGATGGTTCGCCATCGACTTCCTGAACGCCGAGACGGTGGTGCGCAGCCTGATACCGGAGGAACGGTTACCGGTGAACGGGACGTCGGTGCGGGTGACGCGCGCGGTCTCGCCGGACGGCCGTCGGATCCTCAAGCGGATCACCACCGAGGACGGGCGTACGTTTGAAGAGCGCGTCCGCCTCTTCGCGCCGGACGAGCTGGAGCGGATGCTGCACGCCGCGTCGCTCACCGTGACCCATCGGTTCGGCGACTACGACGGCGGCCCGCTGGGCGAAGGGGCGCCCCGCACGCTGCTCGTGGGGAGGCGAGAATGATGCCCCGGCTCGTTCCCACCCCCCTCGGTCCGCCGGCCGAGTGGCCGGAGGAGCGCCCCGGCGGGATCGCCCAGGAGCTCCTGGCGGCGTGCCTCACGCCCACCGGCGGCCGGCTGCCGCTCGACCGGCTGCAGCATCCCGATGCCGTCGTGGTGACGACCGGCCAGCAGCCCGGGCTCTTCCTGGGTCCCCTGTACGCGGTCCACAAGGCGCTGTCCGCCGCAGCGCTGGCCCGGATCCTGGAGTCGCGATGGCAGCGGCCCGTGATCCCGATCTTCTGGATCGCCGGCGACGACCACGACTTCACCGAGGCCAACCACGCGGCCTGGCTCGACGCCCACGGGGCCGTGGTCACCGCGACCCTGCGCGCCCGGCCGCCCGAGGCGCCGCTCACTCCGATGTACCGCGAGCCGCTCGGGCCGGAGGTCGAGGCGGCCCTCCGGCTCCTCGGCGAGGGCCTTCCGCCGTCGGAGTTCCGCGACGAGACGGTCGATTGGCTGCGACGCCACTATCGGCCGGAGGCGACGGTGGGCGGGGCCTTCGGCGGCGCGCTGGCGGAGCTGTTGGCGCCCTTCGGCGTCGTCTGCTTGGACTCCACCCACGCCGCGGTCAAGCGCGCCGCCGCCGGGGTGATCGTGCGCGCCGCCGGGCTCGCCCGGGAGCTGGATGGAGCGCTGGCCGAGCGGGCCCGGGCGCTCGCCGAGGCGGACAACGACCCGGGGATCGGGGTGGGGGACGGCGCCTCCCTGGTCATGCTCGAGGCCGCACTCGGTCGGGACCGACTGGTGCTCGACGGCGACGGCTTCCTGACCCGTCGGAGCCAGGAACGCCTGAGCCGGCGCGACGTGGAGGCCATCGCCGACACGTCCCCCGAGCGTCTCTCGGGCAACGTGCTCCTCCGGCCGGTCGTGGAGAGCGCGATCCTGCCCACCGTGGCCTATGTGGGGGGGCCGGGCGAGCTGCGGTACCTCACGCTCACCGTACCGATCTACGAGGGGCTCGGGATTCGGCGCCAATTGCCGATCCCTCGGTGGTCAGGCCTGCTGGTCGAGCCCCGGGTGGATCGGGTCTTGGGGAAGTTCGGCGCCACTCTGGAGGAGCTGATGGCGCCGGACGCCGCCCTGGAAGCGCGGGTCGTGCAGTCGCAGGTGCCGGAGGACAGCACCGCCGCGCTGGAGGACCTCCGGCGTGCTCTGGAAGACGGGTACGGCCGGCTGCAGCGGGCGGCGGTGGAGGTGGATCCGACCCTGGAGCGGCCCATCCAAGGGTATCTCCGCCATGCGCTCTCGGGGCTCCGGGATGCCGAGAAGAAGCTGCTCCAGCACCTCAAGCGCCGGCAGGAGGTCGAGATGGGACAGATCGAGCGGGCCCGGAACGCGGTGCTGCCCCACGGGAAACCCCAGGAGCGGGTCCTATCCGCCGTGTCCTTCCTCGCCCGCTACGGGCCCGAGCTGCTGGCGGGGCTGGCCGAGGCGGCTCACGCCTCATATGCGGATGCCCTTGTTGGGCGCGCGGTTCCGTCGTAGACTCGAC
>JBFIUJ010000149.1:0-7275 GCA_041607595.1 Gemmatimonadales bacterium
TCGCCGGTCACCGTCACCGAATGCGTCGCTCCCTCGGACGTCCGGACGGTCAGCTGCATCTCCTGAACGTCCAGGGCCTGCACGGAGTCCGGGCACTGCAGAAAGGAATCGGCGCGGTGCCGGCACGGAGGCCACTCGACCTTCGCGGCCAGGCCCGGCTCGACCTGCCGGACTTGGGCCGCCAGGTAGCCGGCAGCCGCCCCGAGGGCCAGCGCGACCCCAGCCAGACCCATGCGTCGAACTACGGCGATGCGAGACATGCAACCTCCGGGTGAGAGGGCTTGGACCGGGCTCCACGGCCCGCTGGGGCGCTAGCATGGGGCCCCACCCCGGCCCCGTCAAGCGAGGGTCGTTCCCGGCCGGGCCGTGACCGGCGTATCTTTCGGCGATATGACTGCCCTCCACTCGCCCTCTCGCCCCACGGAGCCGTGCGCGGCGTGAGCGACGCGCCCCCGCCCGTCGTCACGCTCGACCGCCGGCGGCTCACCGCGCTCCGAAGCGGCGTGCTGCTCGTGCGGGACGACCCCGTGGTCTTCCGCGTCACGGGCCCCGGAGCCCTCCCCTGCCTCCAGGGTCTCCTGACCAACGACCTGGACAAGCCGGGCGACGGGAGCCTGGTGTACGGTGCGCTCCTCACCCCCAAGGGCATGATCGTGGCCGACCTGTGGGTGCTGCGGCACGCGGAGACCTCCTTCACCCTGCTCGCCCCGGCCCGCGCCCGCGAGTCCACGCTCGAGATCTTCCAGCGCAGCCTCCCGCCGAGACTCGCCCGCGCCACCGAGGTCACCGACACCGACGCCGCCTTGCGCGTCCTTGGGCCCAAGGCGGCCGAGCGGATGGCGGCGGCCGGATTGCCGTTGCCCGATTCGGTCGGACGCCTGAGCCCCGCGCCGCTCGAGGCCGGCGAGGTCGCCGTGCTGCGACCCCAGGATGCGGCGCCCTTCCGAGCCCTGGTCGTGGGCACACGGGAGGCGGTCGACGCCGCCGCCGAGCGGCTCTTGGATGCCGGCGTCCCGGAGGCGGGGGCGGAGGCCGCCGAGGCGGCCCACATCCTCGCCGGATGGCCGGCGCTCGGGTCCGAGATCGGCGAGCGCACCCTCCCGCAGGAGGTGCGGTACGACGAGATCGGCGGACTCTCCTACACCAAGGGCTGCTACACCGGTCAGGAGACCGTCGCGCGCCTCCACTTCCGCGGCCACACCAACCGCGAGCTCCGCGGGCTCGTCTGGCTCACCGACGATCCGCTGGAAGGTGAGACGATCTATCGCGACGGCAAGGACGTGGGTCGCGTGCGCTCCCAGCTCCGCCTCCCCAACCGGGTCATCGGCCTCGCGACCCTGCGGCGAGAGGTCGAGCCCGACGAAACCGTCCTGGCCGGCGGGCAGGAGGCCCGGGTCGTTCCCCTCCCCTTCCCCGACGACGCCATCGGGCGATGATCTTCGTCACCGGCGGCACCGGACTCCTGGGCCGCCACATCATCGGAGAGCTCCGGGCCCGAGGGCACCCGGTGCGCGCCCTCGCGCGCGATGCGGCCGGGGCCGCGCGGCTCCGGGAATTCGGGGCCGAGCCGGTGCCAGGCGTGGTGGAGGACCCGGCGGCGTGGGATGCGGCGGAAGGGTGCGCGGCGCTCGTGCACGGCGCGGCGATCGTCGCCGGGCGACTGCCGTGGGAGCGGTTTCGCGCCGTGAACGTCGAGGCGACCCGCCACGCGGCGGCCCGCGCCCGAGGGCTCGGCGTGCCGCTGGTGCATGTCTCGTCGGTCGCGGTGTACGGTCGGCGGGCGGCGGACGACGCTCCCGAATCGGTCGGCGAGGACTACGCCTTCGGGCCCCTCGACGAGGCGGACTTCTACGCGCGATCCAAGCGGCAGGCGGAGGAGGCGGTCTGGAGCGAGGTGGACAAGGGACTGCGGGCGGTCGCCGTCCGGCCCTGCGTGGTCTACGGCGAGGGCGACCGCCTCTTCCTGCCCAAGCTCCTGCGCGTCGCCCGCCGAGGCTGGCTCCCGCTCCTCGGCCCCGGCGACCGACCCATGGCGCTGGTCCATGCCCGGAACGTCGCGCAGGCAGTCGCCCAGGCGCTCGATCGGCCCGCGGCGTGGGGACGGGCCTACAACCTCACCAACGACGATGCCATCACCGCCCGCGAGTTCGTGGAGGCGCTGGCGCTCGGCCTGGGGACCCGCATTCGGACCCTGCAGCTCCGCCCGTCGCTGGCCCTCGCCCTGGCCGGGGGCGGCGAGCGGCTGCTGCGGCTCCTCGGCCCCGGCCGCTACCCCGGTACCCTCCGGGGAGCGGTCCGGTTCTGGCGGGGTGGGAATCCCTATCGCTCGACCGCCGCCGTACGGGACCTCGGCTGGCGCCCCGCGATCGCCCATCGGGAGGCCGTGCCGGAGGCGGTCCGGGCAGCGCTCGCCGGCGGCTGAGGACGGCCCGGACAGGCAAAGGGCCCCGGACCACGTGGTCCGGGGCCCTTCTGGCGACAGCGCGTCTGCAGCCTACGGCTTGGCGGCCGTGTCCGCCGGCATCGCGGCAGCCGGGGCCATCGTGTCCATCTGCATCATCGTGTCAGCCGGCATGGTCGCGATGCTGTCGGTGGCGGGCATCGCCTCTTCGGCCTTCTTCTCGCCGGCGCAAGCCACCAGTGCAACCAGAGCCGCCACAGCCAGGAACTTCTTCATGCGATCTACCTCGGGGGATTGGGGAACGGACCAGTGTATCCAGGAGTAGTGCTACGCCGTCACTGTCGCCGGCATACAGCCTTTAAATAATACTTCATGGCGACCCTGTGTCAAGAAAGTGGGCGAGACCGCTGCCGCGTTTCGAGACACCGGCCGCGCCCACGGACGGCTCCCCCTCGAGCGGCCTCCGCGCCATGGCCATTCCGGTGCGCCCGATTCCCGCAGGCGTGGTTGGGCAGCCCGAGCGCAGGATTGACTCTCATCGGGGATCGGCCCATCCTGCGGAAAGCCGCCGATCGACTCGAGCCGAGGAACTGCATACATGAGACCGCGCACCCTGGGTGAGCTGAAACAGACTCCGTGGGCCGAGGCTCCGCTCCGGGACCGGTCGGTGCGGGATGAGATCCGGGCGAATCTGCTGCGGCGCCTCCAGTCCGGGGAGCCCCTGTTCCCCACCGTGCTCGGCTACGAGGACACGATCCTCCCCCAAATCGTCAACGCCCTGCTGGCTCGGCACGATTTCATCCTGCTCGGGCTCCGGGGCCAGGCCAAGAGCCGGATCCTCCGGCTCCTGACCGAGCTCCTGGACGAAGCGATCCCTATCGTAGCGGGGAGCGAGGTGAACGACGACCCCTTCCGGCCCATTTCCAAGTACGCGGTGGAGCGGCTGGCCGAATGCGGGGACGCGACCGCGATCGCCTGGATCGGGCGGGACGCGCGCTACGTGGAGAAGCTGGCCACGCCGGACGTGACCATCGCCGACATCATCGGGGACGTCGATCCCATCAAGGCCGCCCGCGGGGGGCACCTGCTGTCGGACGAGCTGACCATGCACTTCGGCCTGCTCCCCAGGGCCAATCGCGGGATCTTCGCGATCAACGAGCTACCGGACCTGAGCGGCAAGATCCAGGTGGGTCTCTTCAACATCATGCAGGAGGGGGACGTTCAGATCAAAGGCTATCCGGTTCGCCTCCCGCTCGACGTCGTGCTCGCCTTCACCGCGAACCCGGAGGACTACACCGCCCGCGGCAAGATCATCACCCCGCTCAAGGACCGCATCGGCTCGGAGATCACGACCCACTACCCGCGCACCCGGGAGATCGGCATCGCCATTACCACCCAGGAGGCCTGGGTCGACCGCGGGACGATCCCGGTCCGAGTCCCCGACCTGATCCTGGAGCTGATCGAGCAGACCGCGCTGGAGGCCCGCCAGGACAAGCGGGTGGACAAGCGCAGCGGGGTGAGTCAGCGGCTTCCCATCAGCGCCCTGGAGAACGCCGTCTCCGCCGCGGAGCGTCGGGCCGTGACCCTGGGGGAGGCGGAGGCCGTGCCCCGAGTCAGCGACGTCTACGCCGCGAGCGCCGCCATCACCGGCAAGCTCGAGCTGGAGTACGAGGGCGAGCTCCAAGGCGCCGACGCGATTGCCAGGGAGCTGATCCGGAAGGCGGCGGGCCAGCTCCTCCGAGAGCGGGTGGGCGAGCACGAGCGGATCGAAGAGATCGTCGCCTGGTTCGACGAAGGCGGCGCGCTACGCGTCTCCGGAGACGAGCCCGCCACCATCTGCGTCGAAGGCTTCGGCGTAGTGCCGGGCCTGCTGGACCTGATCCGCAGCGTCGGGCTCGCCCCCGCCGGGGACGATCCCCTGACCGTCTCCGCCTGCGAGCTGGTGCTGGAGGGCCTGGCCGCCCACAAGCGGATCACCCGGAGCGAGGAGCTCGGCTGGACCAGGGCTCGGCCCGAGCGGCGCGAGCCCCCCGGCTACGGCAAGGGCGGGATGACCTTCGGCTAGCGCCGAGCGTGAGGGGCGCCTCCCGGGGCTACCAGCCCAACGCCCGTGCGCGTCCCGTGATGACCTCGGTCGCCCCATCGAAGCCCAGGACGCCCGTGTTCAGCACCATGTGGAAGTGCACCGGGTCGGACCAGTCCCTGCCGTAGTACTCCCGGTGGTACCGCTCCCGATTCTGGTCGGTCTCCAACAGCACACGCAACGCCTCGTCCTGATCGACGCCCAGGCGCTCGACCGCGATCCGGACGCGGAAATCCACCGGCGCCACGAGCCGGACGTGGATCGCCTGTCCGGTCTGCCCCAGCACCGCCGGGGCCGCGCGGCCCACCATCACCACCCGGCCGTGGGCCGCGATCTCCTCCACGACGCGCTCGGTGATCTTCACCAGGCTGGCCTCCTCGGGAGGGGCGACGGCCGTCCCCGACGGGGGAAAGAGCTCGGGCGCCGAAACCGTGAGCGTCTTCGCCAGCCGCTCCAGGAAGCTGGGAAGGCGCTCTTCACGCCGCGCCACCTCCTCCGGCGGAAGCCCGGCGAGCACCGCCACCCGGTCCACCAGCTCGTTGTCCACCACCGACCAGCCGAGCGCCTCGGCAACCCGCCGGGCCACTTCGGAGCCGCCGGCCCCGTACTGCCGCGAGATCGTGATCAGCATCGCGCTAACCTAGCGTCTGGACGCACGGGAGGGCCAGGCTCCCGGCTCCGTTCGCCAGGCCAGGATCAGGGCGGTCAGGAGGCAGACGGCGCCCCCCGCGCCGATCGAGACCCGGACCCCGAAACGCTCGGCCACCCACCCCGCCTGGAGCGCCCCGAAGGGCGCCATCCCCACCACCATGAAGGAGTAGAAGCCCATGACCCGGCCGCGGAGGTCGTCCGGCGCCTCGGTCTGGAGCAGCGTGTTGGTGAGGATGCTGCTCACCGCCCAGGCCGCGCCCGCGGCCGTCAGGAGCACGAGGGCGCTCGCCAGGTGGGCCCAGACCGCCGCCGCGATGAGGCAGACCCCGAAGGCGCCCGCCGCAGCGAAGACCACGCGCTCCCGCGGCAGCCGCCGCCCCACCGCCGCCACCGTGAGCGCGCCGGCGGCGGCGCCGAGCCCCACGCTGGACATCAGGGCGCCATAGGCCTGGGCGCCGGCCTGCAAGGCGCGCTGGGCGTAGACCGGCAGCATGGTCGCGAAGGAGAACCCGAACACGCTGAAGGTGGCCGTGAGGACGGTCAGCGTACGCGGCCCACGCTGTCCCAGGACGTATCGGGTCCCCTCGCGAAACCGATCCAGCGCGTCCCCGGGCGGGCTTCCCGGTGAGGCCGGGACCCGCAGCCGGGTGAGCATCAGCACCAGCGCCAGGTAGCTCGCGGCGTTCAGCAGGAAGCAGAGCGCGATGCTGACCGCGGCGATCAGCAGCCCGGCGAGCATCGGCCCGAAGACCCGGGTCACGTTGAAGACGGTGGAGTTCAGCGCGATCGCGTTCATCAGGTCTTCCTTCCCGACCATCTCGGCCAGGAATGCCTGCCGCACCGGGATCTCGAACGCGACCAGCACGCCGAACACGAAGGCCAGGACCATCACCCACTCCACGGTCACCACGCCGGCTTGGGTCAAGATCCCCAGCAGGAGCGCGTCCAGCAGCATCAGGCTCTGCAGCACCATCAGGAAGCGCCGCTTGTCCACCCGATCGGCCACCACGCCGCCATAGAGGGTGAAGAGGAGCACGGGGAGGGTGCCGAGCGTCGTGACCAGGCCCACCTGGAAGGCCGAGTCGGTGAGCTCGAGCACCAGCCAGGCCTGGGCGATGTTCTGCATCCAGGTCCCGGTCAGGCTCACCAGCTGGCCGGTCAGGAAGAGGCGGAAATCGCGGTGGCGGAGCGCGCCGAGGGGGAGTCGGGGACGGGGCACGGGGGGATATTAACGGGGGAACGGGAGAACGGGAGAACGGGGAAACGGGAGACCGAGAGTAGGGTGCGGACTCCTGGGCTTCTACGGGCCTGTCATTGAACGAGCCGCGTTCGCGTCATACTATGGGATAGGCACGAGCCTCATCGAATGGCCTGAATCGCCCTGTTCCCCTGTTCCCCCGTTCCCCGTCTCTGATGCGCTTCACTACCTACTCCAAATTCATCCCCGAGCTGGCCGACGCGGTGAACCTCCAGGATCTCCTCGACCAGCTGGGGGATTTCCTGCTCCAGTCGGGGTTCGCGGGCGGCGGCGTGCCGTACTGGGGGGACGAGCAGGACGAGGGGGACCGCTCGATGGACTCGCTGCGCCAGGCCATCCTCCAGGCGCTGATGGACTCGGGCCAGCTGACCCCGGAGATGCTCCAGGCCCTCCGGGGCGAGTCCACCGGGGACGAGGCGCGGGACCAGGAGATCGAGCGGTCCCTGGCGGAGCTCCTGGACCGGATCGTCCAGCGGCTGATCGAGGAGGGATATCTCAACGTCCAGGAGGCGCCGCAGGTGCCCCAGGGCTATCAGTCCCTCTTCGGGCCGGGCGGGGAGGCGGCCAGCGCGGCGCGGGACGTCCAGTTCAACCTGACCGAGAAGGGGATGGACTTCTTGGGCTACAAGACCCTGAAGGGGCTCCTGGGGAGCATCGGGAAGTCGAGCTTCGGGGCCCACGACACGCCGTTCCTCGCGACCGGGGTCGAGGCCGAAGCGGTGAGCAAGCCCTACGAGTTCGGCGACGTGCTGAACCTCGATGTCCCGGCGACCCTCTCCAACGCGCTCGCGCGCGAGGGGCTCGGCGTCCCGATCAACCTCGAGTACGGCGACCTGATGGTGAATCAGGCGGAGTATCGGTCCAGCTCCGCGACCGTGCTCA
>JBFIUJ010000150.1:0-7258 GCA_041607595.1 Gemmatimonadales bacterium
CCGTTGTCGATGCGGAGGTTGAAGCCGCAGTCCGGGTTGGTGCACACCCACGCCTTGTACGTGATCGGCGCCCCTTCCCGGCCGTAGTCCGAGAGCGGGATCAGCTTACCTTGGCTGCATTTTTGGCACGCCGGCCACTCGGTGGCTTCCATGGGCCCTCCCTCGCAGTGTCCCCGTCACCCACCCTCGACGCCCTGCCAGACGTATGCGTCGGAGAAGGCGTTCTCGAAGTCGAAGACGTCGGCGAAGTCGGCCTCGCTGTCGCCCGGCTGGGTGACGAGGAGCCCGATCTCCACCAGCGTATACACGATTCTCCCGATGTCCTTGGTGGACGCGACGCCCCAGTGCGCCAGCACCGAGCGGCCGAGCAGCCCGAACTGGGTGCGGGCCAGGTCGCGGCAGGCCCAGGCCAGCTCCGGGCCGCTCACGTGGCGGCGCATCTCGAACTGGGCCTGGAGGTACTCCACCGCGCCCAGCACGAACAGGTACGCCCGTTCGTCGAAGCGGCCGTTGTGGGCGCGGATCCGGTGGAGGACGTCCTCCGCGAACTGGAGCTCGTTCACGACGCGCTGGACCGCATGAGCGGCGGCTGGGATTGCCGCTCGTAGAGCGGGAAGCGAGCGGTCAGGGCCTCGGCCTCGGCCTTGATCCGGGCCAGCGCGACGTCGTCCCGGTCGCGCAGCGACCGATCGATCAGGCCGGCCACGCTCCGCATCTCCGCCGGGCCCATCCCCCGGGTCGTGAGGGCGGAGACGCCGATCCGGATGCCGCTCGTGACGAAGGGCGACTGGGGGTCATCCGGGATCGTGTTCTTGTTGACGGTGATCCCGGCGCGGCCCAGCAGCGCCTCGGCCTCCTTCCCGGTGAGCCCGCGCGGGCGCAGGTCCACCAGCAGCAGGTGGCTGTCCGTGCCGCCGGAGACGAGCGCGAGCCCGAGCTCGAGCAGCGCTTCGGCCAGCGCCCTGCCGTTGGCCACGACCGCCCGGGCGTAGCGGCGGAAGTCCTCGGTCAGGGCCTCGCCGAAGGCGACCGCCTTGGCCGCGATCACGTGCTGCAGCGGGCCGCCCTGGTGCCCCGGGAAGACGGACTTGTCCATCGCCTTGGCCAGGCTCGCGTCGCACAGGATGAGGCCGCCGCGGGGCCCGCGCAGGGTCTTGTGGGTGGTGCTGGTGACGACGTGGGCGTGCGGCACGGGCGAGGGGTAGGCCCCGCCGGCGACGAGCCCCGCGAAGTGCGCCATGTCCACCGCCAGCTTCGCCTCCACCTCGTCCGCGATGGCGCGGAAGGCGGCGAAGTCCACGACGCGCGGGTAGGCGCTGCCGCCCGCGATGATGATGCCGGGCCGCTCCCGCCGGGCGATGTCCCGCACCTGGTCGAGGTCGATCAGCCCCGAGGCGGGGTCCACCGTGTACTGCACCGCCCGCCAGACCATCCCGGTGTGGCTCACCGGCGAGCCGTGGGTCAGGTGGCCCCCGTGGGGGAGGGCGAGCCCCATCAGGGTCCCGCCCGGCGGCAGGAGGGCCATGAAGGCCGCGAAGTTGGCCTGGGCGCCCGAGTGGGGCTGGACGTTCGCGTGCTCGACGTCGAAGAGCCGGCAGGCCCGCTCGATGGCGAGCCGCTCGATCTCGTCCACCACCTCGCACCCGCCGTAGTAGCGGCGGCCGGGGTAGCCCTCCGAGTACTTGTTGGTGAGGGGGGTGCCCATCGCGTCGATCACGGCCCGGCTCGCATAGTTCTCGCTCGCGATGAGCTCGATGCCGTGGCGTTGGCGCCGCAGCTCGCGGTCCACCAGCGCCGCGACCTCGGGGTCCGCGTGCCGCAGCGGGGCCAGGTGGTCCAGCGTCATCGCGCGTCTCCCGTCCGGTCGATCTTGGCCACCCGGCCGGCATGGCGACCGGCGGCGAACGGCGTCTCGAGCCACGTCTTGAGGATCTCGACCCCCTGCTCCTCGCTCACGAACCGGGCGGGCAGGACCAGGACGTTGGCGTCGTTGTGCTCGCGGGCCAGCCGGGCGATCTCGGGCGACCAGGCCACCGCGGCGCGCACGCCCGAATGGCGGTTGGCCGCGTAGGCCATGCCCAGGCCGGTGCCGCAGAGGAGCACTCCCCGGGCGGCCTTGCCGCGCTCCACCTCGCTCGCGACCGGATGGGCGTAGTCGGGGTAGTCCACCGACGCCTCGCTGTGGGTGCCGAGGTCGAGCGGCTCGTAGCCCAGGGCCTTGAGCTCCGCCACCAGGCGCTCCTTGAGCGGGAAGCCCGCGTGATCGGCGCCGATCGGAATGGTCTCCGGCATACCGTTAATGTACCGAACCCGGACCGCTTCGGTGAGGTCGAATCCGGATCGGGCCCGCCGTCATCGCCGGGGCAGCCAGGTCCGGGTGAGCCGGCCCACCGCGGCCAGGCGCTCCTCGGCCAGCCGGTCGGCGGCCTCGAAGCTGGGGATCCCTTCGCGCTGGGCGATCGCGTAGACCCGGAGCAGCGCGTCGTAGATCTCCCCCGCCTTCTTCTTGGCCCGCTCCGGCGGCCACCCGTTGATCTCGCCGTAGACGTTGATCAGCCCCCCGCCGTTGATCACGTAGTCCGGGGCGTAGAGCACGTTCCGGGCGACCAGCTCGTCGCCGTGGCGCGGCTGGGCCAGCTGGTTGTTCGCCCCTCCGGCCACGATCTCCACCTTGAGCCGGGGCAGGGTCTCGTCGTTGATCACCGCCCCCAGGGCGCAGGGGGCGAACACGTCCGCCCGCTGATCGTAGATCGCGTCCGGGAGCCCCGCGGTGGCGCGGGTCGCCTGGACCACCGCCTTGACCCGCGCCTCGTCCACGTCGGTCACGATGAGCTTGGCCCCCTCCTCGTGGAGATAGCCGCAGAGCCAGGATCCCACGTTGCCGCAGCCCTGGACCGCGACCGTCTTGCCGGCCAGGCTGTCGCTGCCCCAGCGCGCCTTGGCCATCGCCTTCATCCCGACGTAGACCCCATAGGCCGTGACCGGCGAGGGGTCGCCCGAGGCGCCCATGAGCCCGGTGACGTGGCGGGTCTCGAAGTGCACGAACTCCATGTCGCTCGGGCTGGTGCCGACGTCCTCCGCGGTGATGTAGCGGCCGCCCAACGACTCGACGAACCGGCCGTGGGCCCGGAAGAGCGCCTCCCGGTCGGTGCGCCGGTTGTCGCCCACGATCACCGACTTGCCGCCCCCCAGGCTCAGCCCGGCGACCGCCGCCTTGTAGGTCATCCCCCGCGCCAGCCGGAGCGCGTCCACCACCGCCTCCTCGGTGCTGGCGTACTGCCAGAAGCGGGTCCCCCCCAGGGCCGGCCCCAGTGTGGTGTCGTGGACGGCGATGATCCCCAGGTAGTCGCAGGAGGGCTCGTGGCAGAACACCACCTGCTCGTGCCCGAACTCCTGCATGGCGCTGAAGAGGTCCATGTCGGCTGTCGCTCCTTGGCCTGACGGCGTACGAGGCGCGCCGGGATCGGCGGCCCGCGCCTTCCGCCTGTGGCCCACCTCAGGCTGAGTAGTCATAGAACCCCCTCCCGGTCTTCCGGCCCAGCGCCCCGGCGGCGACCATGCGGCGCAGCAGGGGGCAGGGGCGGTATTTGTCGTCGCCGAGGCCCCGGTGCAGGACCTCCAGGATCGCGAGGCAGACGTCGAGCCCGATCAGGTCCGCCAGGGCGAGCGGCCCGAGCGGGTGGGCCATCCCGAGCCGCATGACGGTGTCGATCGCCTCCGGCTCGGCCACGCCCTCCATCACGCAGAACACGGCCTCGTTGATCATCGGCATGAGCACCCGGTTCGAGACGAACCCCGGGTAGTCGCTCACCTCCACCGGCGTCTTCCCCAGCGCCGTCGCCACCTGCATGACCCGGGCCGTGGTCGCGTCGCTGGTCCCGTGGCCCCGGATCACCTCGACCAGCTGCATGACCGGCACCGGGTTCATGAAGTGCATCCCGATCACCTGCCCCGGCCGCCCGGTCCGGGCCGCGATCTCGGTGATCGAGATCGAGCTGGTGTTGCTGGCCAGGATCGCGGACGGGGCGCAGAGCCGGTCCAGCCGCTCGAACAGCTCGAACTTGAGCTCGGGGCGCTCGCTCGCCGCCTCCACCACCAGCGGCGCCTCGGCGCACGCCTCCAGCCCGGTGGACGTCGCGATCCGCTCGATCGCCGCGGCGGCGTCCTCGGCCTTGGCCTTCCCCTTCTTGACCTGCCGGTCCAGGTTGGCCCGGATGGTGGCCATCCCGCGCTCCAGCGCGGCGTCCGCCACGTCCACCAGGCTCACCGCCCACCCGTGCTGGGCGAACACGTGGGCGATCCCGTTGCCCATGGTCCCCGCCCCGATCACCGCGACCCGCTCCGTCATGCGCTCCTCCGCGCCCACCCGAGGGCGATGGCCACCCCGCCCGCCAGGGCGGTCGTGGCGATGAGCCCCCCCTCGGGACCGAACCCGCCGCCGGTCAGCCAGTCCGGCCCGCCGGGCGCGTAGTCCAGCCAGGGGATGTCGAACGGAAACCCGCTCACCGCCGCGCCCAGCGCCGCCAGCGCCACGTTCCAGCCGAGGTGCGCCCCGAACGCGGTCCAGAGGCCCCCCGGCGTGTAGAACATCGCCCCGAGAAACACGCCGGCCAGCCCGATGTTCGCCACGCCGAGGAGCGTGGCGCCGGGGTTCCAGAGATGGGCGAGGGCGAAGGCCGCGCTGGTGAGCACCACCGCCCAGCCGCGTCCCAGCACCGCCGCCAAGAGCACGAGCGGGACGCCCCGGAAGATCACCTCTTCGCTCAGCGCCGCCGGGGCCAGCGCCAGGAGGAGGCCCGTGGCCTCGACCAGGAACGCGATCCCGGAGCCCTCGTCGCCCAGCCAGCGGGCACCGCCGACCGGGACCGCGGCCATCATCGCGAGTGCCGCGATCAGCGCACCGAGGGCGAGCCCCCGTCCCGCGCCGGCCAGGCCACCGCCGGTCCCGCGCCACCGGAGCCGATCCGGACCGAGCCTGGCGCCGCGCCACCCGATCAGCCAGGTCGCGCCGAGGCCGCCGACCAGCAGGGCCAGCCCCTGGACGAGCACCTGGCCCAGGCCGATCGGTCCGCTCATGGACCCGCCGCCCAGCGCGGCGGCCCCGGCGAAGGCGAGCACCGAGAGGGCGGCCCCGACCACGACGAAGGCGACCGACCATCCGATCGCCTTGGCGAGTCCGTTCCAGGAGAAGTGCGGGGGAAGCGCTCCGCTCAAAGCCGCGCGCGGACCGGGGGCGCCGCGACGGCGACGATCGCGGCCGCGAGCGCCACCTTCACCACGTCACCCAGCCAGAACGGCGCCGACCCCAGCCGCACGGCGATCTCGGCGTTCCCGGCCAGCAGCCAGAGCTGGGCCACGCCGCCGGCGTGGATCACGATCATCCCCGCGGCGCAGGCGACCAGCGCCCGGGCCCAGCCGCCCCGCGCGAGCCACCCGACCGCCGCCGCCGCCACCGGGAAGGCGAGCAGGTAGCCGCCGGTAGGACCGAGCAGGCGGAGGGCGCCGCCGGCCCCGCCGGCGAACACCGGGAGGCCCGCCATCCCGGCGAGCAGGTAGGCGACCAGCGCAGCGGCGCCCGCGGCCGGACCCAGCACCCCGCCCACCACCAGCACGGCGAGGGGCGAGAGGGTCATCGGCACGCCACCGGGGAGCGGCACCGTGACCTGGGCGGCGATCGCCACCAGGACCGCGCCGAGGCCGATGGCCACCCCGCGCCGGAGGGAGCGCGGCCAGGAGGCGGGCGCCGCGGCGGCGCCGGAGACCGGGGTGGGCATCAGAGTCGCTCCACGGTGAGGGCCACCGCGTTGCCGCCGCCGAGGCAGAGGGTCGCGAGCCCGGTGGCGGCGTCGCGATCCCGCATGGCGTAGAGGAGGGTGGTGAGGACGCGGGCTCCGCTGGCGCCGATCGGATGGCCCAGTGCCACGGCCCCGCCGTGCACGTTGACCCGCTCCCAGTCCCAGCCGAGGGCGCGCCCGTCGGCCAGCGCCTGGACCGCGAAGGCCTCGTTGGCCTCGATCAGGTCGTAGTCGCCGATCTTCGTCTTCGCCGCCTTCATCAGGTTCTGCACCGCGAGGATCGGCGCGAAGAAGAGGTCCTTGGGCTCCCCGCCGCCGGTGGCGTAGGCGGTGACCGCGGCGAGCGGCTTCAGCCCGTGGGCCTTGGCGAAGGCGGCGGAGGTGACCACCAGCGCGCTGGCCCCGTCGTTGAGCCCCGGGGCGTTGCCCGGCGTCACCGATCCCTCCTTGCGGAAGGCCGGGCGCAGCTTGGCCAGCGCCTCCAGGCTCGTGTCCTTGCGGGGGGATTCGTCGGTCGAGACCACGGTCGTCCCCTTCCGCTCCTTGATCTCCACCGGGACGATCTCGGCGTCGAACTTCCCGTTCTCGATCGCGGCCACCGCCTTCTGGTGGCTCTCGAAGGCGAAGTGGTCCTGGTCCTCCCGGCTGATGCAGGCCTTCTCGGCGGTGTACTCGGCGTACTCGCCCATGTGGTTGTCGCCGAAGGAGTCCCAGAGCCCGTCGTGGATCATCCCGTCCACCAGGGTCTGGTTCCCCGCCTTGATGCCGGTCCGCATCCCATAGAGGTAGTGCGGAGCGGTGGACATGGACTCCTGGCCGCCGGCCACCACGCACTGCGCGTCGCCCGCCTTGATCGCCTGGGCGGCGAGCATGACCGCCTTGAGCCCGGAGCCGCAGACCTTGTTGATGGTGAGCGCGGGGACGACGCCGGGGATGCCGGCGTGGATCGCGGCCTGGCGCGCCGGGGCCTGGCCGGAGCCGCCCTGGATCACCTGGCCCATGATCACCTCGTCCACCAGCGCGGCGTCCACCGAGGCTCGGCGGAGGGCCTCGCGGATCACGAGGGCGCCGAGCTTCGGCGCGGTCAGCGGGGAGAGGCCGCCCAGATATCGGCCGATCGGGGTGCGGACGGCGGCAACGAGGACGGGCGTGGTGCGGTCGCTCACGAGCACTTGGTCCGTTGAGGGTGTCGGTGGCGCAAGATAGCCCGTCCGGAGAGTCGGTGGAAGGTCGCGGGGCTCAGGGCGTCACCGCTCGGCGGCGCACCTCGTCCAGGATCCGCGCGAGACAGGCCTCCACCGACAGCACCTCCTGCTTCTTCCCCGCCCCGCGCACCCGGAGCGCCAGCGCGTCGGCCTCCGCCTCCCGCTGGCCCACCACGGCCATGTAGGGCACCTTGGCCACCTCGCCCTCGCGGATCCGGTAGTTGAGGGTCTCCCCCCGGTCGTCGAGATGGACCCGGA
>JBFIUJ010000151.1:0-7253 GCA_041607595.1 Gemmatimonadales bacterium
GCGGCGGAGGGAGACCTCCGCCTGCGGCTGGAGCTGCTCCGGCGGACCGATCTCCCAGCCTCCTTCCACGGGATTCCGGTCCGCCGGGACATCCTTCGCCGAGCCCGGGCCGAGGCACGGCACTGGCGGCGTCGCCTGCGCGTCGCGGCGGGATCGGACGATGAGGGGGCGGCCGGCCTCCTGCTCGCGCTCGCGTACCCGGATCGAGTGGCCCAGCGCCGGGCGGCACGGGAGGGGCGGTTCCTGCTCCGCAACGGGCAGGGCGCGCGTCTCGGCTCACCGTCGCTGACCGGAGCGGAGTATCTGGTGGCGGCCACGCTCGACGGACGCCGGCGCGAGAGCAGGATCTTCCTGGCCGCGTCGATCACGGCCGAGGAGGTCCGATCGCTCTTCGCCGATCGTCTGGAGTGGGAGGAGGAGATCGCGTGGGACCCAGCCACCGAGTCGGTCGTCTGTCGGCGACGCGAGCGCCTTGGCGCGCTGACTCTCCGGGAGGCTCCGCTCCGAGACCCGGATCCCGAGGCGGTGACGCGGGCGCTCCTGGGGTGGATCGCCCAGGGCGGTGCCGGGCTCGATGTCCTCCCCTGGGACGATGCTTCGCGCGGCGTGAGAGACCGCCTCCGGTTCCTCCACGCGCTCGAGCCGGGGTGGCCCGACTGCTCGGATGCAGCCCTGCTGGAGACGCTTCCGGCGTGGCTCGGACCCCATGTCGCCGGCATCCGCCGCCGCGCGGAGCTCGCCCGCCTCGACCTCTCGGCGGTGCTGCTGGCCGGGCTGGGGTGGGACGCTCGGCGCCGACTCGATGCGCAGGCCCCGACCCACTGCACCGTGCCGAGTGGATCGCGCATCGCGATCGACTACGCCGATCCGGCCGGACCGGTGCTCGCGGTGCGGCTCCAGGAGCTCTTCGGCCTGACAGAGACGCCCGCCGTGGCGGGGGGCCGCGTTCCGCTCACGCTCCACCTCTTGTCCCCGGCGCGCCGGCCGGTGCAGGTGACACGGGACCTGGCGGGTTTCTGGCGCTCGACGTATTTCGAAGTGCGGAAGGACCTCAAGGGTCGCTACCCCAAGCACCACTGGCCTGACGACCCGCTCTCGGCCGTCCCTACCGGCCGCGCGAAGCGGCGGCGCTGACCCCGGGGAAACCGGGCCGGAGAGTGGGGCGTAGGGTATGGCGTTCCCCACACGAATCTCACTCCACACGAGGTGACTGCTGATGTCTCCATCCCTTCGTGCACTCGGCCTGCTCGCGCTGCTCGCCGTCCCCGCGGCCGTCTCCGCGCAGCAGGCGGCGCCGCCGGGCCTCCGTGCGGTGCAGCTGGCCGACCTGGTCCGCGAGCGGGACATGACGCTCGCGATGCTCGATTCGATGCCCGTCGCCCTGCTCGAGTACAAGCCGACCGCCGAGGTCCGCAACTTCGCGCAGCAGATCGCTCATGCCGCGGTGCCGGTCTCCGTCTTCGCGGCACGGGCCAAGGGCGAGGCGCCGCCGGCGGTCGGGGACAGCCTGGTCTACTTGAAGGACAAGGCCGCCCTGCGGGTGACGGTCGAGAAGTCCTACGCCTACGCTCTGGACGCGCTCCGCGGGTTGACCGAGGCGCAGTACGCGGCCCAGGGAAGCCTGGCGCGCCGGCCGATGCCGGCCTGGAAGATGTTCGACCTGGCCCACGAGCACTCGGTCTGGACCCGTGGGGAGCTGGTGTCCTACTTCCGGCTGAACGGGATGGCACCTCCCGCCTTCGACCTCTTCGGCCCCGTTCCGGGCAACTAGCGGGCTCTTCCGCCCGGCGGAACCGGCCGGCACATTACCGGTGGCCGTTCGGCCCTCCCAGCCCGGGAGGGCCGTCGGCGTTCACCCCGACTCCCCGAGCCCTCCCATGACCCGAGTCCCTCGCAGCCTCCTCGTCGGCGGCCTTCTCGCCGCCGGCCTCGGCTCCACCCTGGCGGCCCAGGATCGCGCCACGATCGCCGCGATGTGCGAGCCGGTGCTGGTGCACTGCAACTACGCCAAGTTCTACAGCGGGACGATCGGCTGGACGGCCACCCTCAAGGCCCCGGGGCTCGACAGCCGGGGCGCCTATGAGGCCACGGTCACCAGGGGGAAGGTGCAGTGTCAGGCCAAGACCACCGACGACGGGGAGTTCTCCGGCCCGGGGCTCCTGGTGGTCGAAAAGCCGAGGAGCTCGCCAACCGACCGGCGAGGGAACTACCTGATCCGGGTGTCCTGCCCGTCCGGACCCGACGAGGAGATCTCGATCGACGGCGGGCTGCAGATCGACGAGCGGGCCGCGGCGGACTTCGCGCTCCTGGAGGGGACGGAGTCGTACCCCCATCCGGACTCCGACGAGGTGAACAAGGTCACGGGGACCATGACCGTGCGCTGGCGCCTCTCGGCCGCGCCGCCGGCCAAGTAGCGCCGCCCGTTTCTCACCAGACGCGGAGGCGACGCTCGGCGAGCCTCGGGTGCGGCCGCCGCTCGTCCAGCCGGCGGAGCCCCAGCCCGTCGGCAACGGCGCGCGCCTCCGAGAACTCACGGGACGTCAGGCGCCGCGCGAGCTCGGGCTGTCGCGTCCCGTCCACCTTGCCCGCCGGGTAGTACTGGTCCATCAGGTTGACGTAGGTGTCCGGGCCCAGCTCCCGGGCGATCCACTCGAGGATCGCCCGGGTCTCGTCCAGCGCGCCCGGCATCACCAGATGCCGGATCAGGAGTCCCCGCCGGGCCAGCCCGTCCGCGCCGATCACGAGGGGCCCGACCTGGTCGTGCATGGCGCGGATGGCGCTCCGGGCCGCCTCGGGATAGTCCTCCGCCTTGAGATAGTCCCGGCTCAGCTCGGCAGACCAGTACTTGAAGTCGGGCATGTAGACGTCCACGATGCCGTCGAGCTGACGGATGCTCTCCAGGGCGTCGTAGGCGCTGGTGTTGTAGACGATGGGGAGCGAGAGGCCGAGCGGGATCGCGGCCGCGATCGCCTCGAGCACTTGGGGGACGACGTGCTCCGGCGTGACGAAGTTGATGTTGTGGCACCCGAGCCCCTGGAGCTCGAGCATCATGCCGGCGATCGCCTCGGGACGGTGTCCCGCGGCCGCCCCGGGGCGGATGGCCTGGCTGATGTCGTAGTTCTGGCAGAAGACGCAGCGGAGATTGCAGTGGCCGAAGAAGATCGTGCCCGAGCCGTGCCAGCCCCGGAGGCAGTCCTCCTCGCCGAAGTGGGGAAAATGGCTGGAGACGAGCGCGTACCGCCCGGTCTTACACGCGGCCCATTTGTCCTGCAGCCGGTCCACTCGGCAGTCGCGGGGGCATGCCCGGCACTCGGCCAGCGTGGCCAGGGCGGTCTGCGCACGCTCCCGGACGGCACCCCGGGGCAGGGCGAGATAGGCGGGACGGAAACCGGAGCCGGCTGCCGGGGACATGACACGCACCTCCTGATCGAAAGATAGCCGCCCGGCTTGCCGGAGCCCGCCGGCGGCCCTACCCTAGCACGGCCAGCGATCCTCCCCTCTCACCCGGTCGCTCCCATGACCCCTCGTCACATGATCCCTAGCGCGCTCGTGGCGGCGCTGGTCGCCGTGACCGGCATCCTCCCGGCCCAGGAGGCCCGCTTCGGCGTCGGCCGTTGGGAGGCCGACTCGTTCGGCAATCACCGGGCGGTCGTTCGCGTCGCCAACGCTGCCGACGCGGTCTGGGCCCACCTCGCCTGGCGGCGGCGGGATACGGCTCCCGAGCGCAAGGCGGTGCTGGTGGTCGAGGCCCGCTCCGGACGGCGGGTCGCCGAGGTGGAGGCGGTGAACGTCACCCGGGAGTCGGGAGACGTCGTGTTCCGGGCGGGATCTGCTGGCGAGTATCACCTGTACTATCTGCCGTACACCGGCACGATCCGCTCCAACTACCCGAAGATCGCCTACCGTGCGCCGTCGCCGGCGGACTCCGCCTGGCGGGCCCGGAACGGCCTCGGCGGCTCCGGAGACCTCTCGAGGCTCCCCCGAGCCGAGATCGTGGAGTTCCAGGCGGTGGACGACTTCCATCGGTTCGACCCGATGGAGCTGATCGCGACCTCGGCCGAGACCCGGGACCTCCTGCGACGCCACCGCGGCGCGGGATACCTCGTGTTCCCGGAGGGCCGTCGCCATTCGGTCCGGATGACCCGGGACCTACCGCATCGGTGGATCGTGCGGGGACCCGGCGGCACGGTTGCGGACAGCGTCTTCCGGGGCGAGTACTACTCGTTCCAGTTGGGCGTCTGGGCCGCTCGTCGCGGGCTGGCCGATCTCGGAGTGACGCTCACCGACCTGGTGCGCGCGGGGGGTGGCGGGACGATCTCCCGAAGCGCTTCCACCTGCTTCAACCTGGGAGGCGTTGACTGGCAGGGGCGGCCGTTCGCGACGCCGCTTGCGGTGGATTCCGGCGCGGTCCAGCCGATCTGGTGCGGTGTCCAGGTGCCGGACCGAGCCCCGCCGGGGACCTACACGGGGACGGCGACGGTTTCCGCCGGCGGTGAGCGGGAGACCCGGATCCCGGTCTCGCTGCGGGTACTCCAGGATACCATTCGCAACGCGGGCGACGACGAGCCCTGGCGGCTCTCCCGGCTGCGCTGGCTCGATTCGCGGCTCGGCGCCGAGGATGCCCCCATCGCGCCCTTCACGCCGGTCGCCGTGCGCGGCGACACGGTGGCCTTCCTGGGCCGCGACCTCACGCTCGGCGCCCTGGGCCTGCCCGTCTCCATCCGGAGCCGATTCACCATGGAGATGACCGACACCTCGGGGCCCCCGCGCGAGATCCTGGCCGGCCCGATGGCGCTCGTCGCGGAGGATGCCGACGGTCGCGTGTTGGACTGGCGACCTGGAGATCGGCGGGCCGCCGTGCGATCCGCCGGCGGGGCGGCGGCGACCTGGCGGGCCGGCGGCCGCGCGGGCGCGCTCCGGATGGAGGTCGAGGGGAGGGCCGAGTTCGACGGGCACGTCGCCTTCCGGGTGGCGCTCACCGCCGATGACACGCTCGCCTTGCGGGACATCCGGCTGGAGATCCCCATCGCGCGGGAAGTGGCTCGCTACATGATGGGCATGGGGAGGAAAGGCGGCGTCCGGCCGGCCTCCTTCGACTGGGCCTGGAACGTTCGCCACAACCACGACGGCGCGTGGATCGGCGACGTGAACGCCGGCCTGCAGTTCAGCCTCCGGGACGACCGCTATCGGCGTCCGCTCAACACCAATTTCTACCTCTCGCAGCCGCTGGTGATGCCCGCCTCGTGGGAGAACGGCGGGAAGGGCGGCTGCCGGCTCCGCGAGCGGGACGCGGCGACCTACCTGGTCGCCTGCTTCAGCGGTGCCCGGATCCTGCGGCCCGGGGAGCGCCAACGCTACGACCTCGTGCTCCTGGTGACGCCGTTCAAGCCCCTGGACACTCGGGGGCAGTGGGACACGCGCTACTTCCACGCCTTCGCGCCGCTCGACAGCGTGGCCGCCCTCGGCGCCAACACGGTGAACGTCCATCACGCGACGCCGATCAACCCATGGATCAACTACCCCTTCCTGCGCCCGGAGGCCATGCGGTCCTACGTGGACGACGCGCACGCGCGGGGCATGCGGGTCAAGATCTACTACACCGTCCGGGAGCTCACCAACCGCGCTCCGGAGCTCTTCGCCCTCCGGAGCCTCGGGCACGAGGTCTTCTCGACCGGGCCCGGCGGCGGATTCTCCTGGCTGCAGGAGCACCTGGGCGGCGACTACCTCCCGGCCTGGCACGTGCCGGAGATCAAGGACGCGGCGATCATCAACACCGGCATCTCCCGCTGGCACAACTTCTACGTGGAGGGCCTGCGCTGGCTGGTGGAGAACGTAGGCATCGACGGGCTCTACATCGACGACGTCGCCTTCGACCGTTCGGTGATGCAGCGGGTAAGGCGCGTGCTCGACGGAGGGCGTGGGGAGGGCGCGCTGATCGATCTGCATTCGGCGAACCAGTTCAACGAGCGCGACGGGTTCGTCAACAGCGCCAACCTGTATCTCGAGCACTTCCCCTACGTGAACCGCCTCTGGTTCGGCGAGTATTTCGACTATGCGGCGGGGCCGGACTACTGGATGGTGGAGGTGTCCGGCATCCCCTTCGGCCTCATGGGAGAGATGCTGGAGAAGGGCGGGAACCCCTGGCGCGGGATGCTCTACGGGATGACCAACCGGCTCCCCTGGTCGGGCGATCCCCGTCCGCTCTGGGAGGTGTGGGACCGGTTCGGGATCCAGGAGAGCCGGATGGTGGGATACTGGGTGCCGACCAATCCGGTGAGAACCGGTCGGGAAGACGTCCTGGCGACGAGCTATCTGCGGGAGGGTCGGGCGTTGGTGGCGCTGGGGAGCTGGGCGGAGGATACGGTCCGAGTCCGCCTCCAGGTGGACTGGCCGGCGCTGGGGCTCGATCCGCGGACCGCCCGGGCCCGGGCCATCCGCGACTTCCAGCCGGCGGCGGAGTTCGCGCCGGGGGAGGCGATCCCGGTGCCGCCGGGGAAGGGGTGGCTCCTGGAGCTGGAATAGCCGTGTTGCGACCCTTTCCCGGCCTCCCGCATCTCCTAGCTGGTATGCGACAGTCAACATCCCAACGAGGAGAAAGCGATACCATGAAGCGGCACTATCTCACCGGGGCATTGGCCCTGCTCGTCGCCCTGCCGGCCGGGCTGCAGGCGCAGGAGCCCGAAACCCGGGTCTTCTCGTTCGACAGCCGGGCTCGGATCGGGGTCACGGTGGACACCCGGGCCGATGCCGATCGGGACAAGATCGGAGCCCGGATCGAGTCGGTGATGCACGACAGCCCGGCCGAAGAGGCGGGTCTCAAGGGCGGCGACATCATCACCAAGTTCGGGGCGACGGCCCTGGGCGGCGCCAAGGCCGAGGAGCAGGACCGGTCGGGGCCCGGGCTGAAGCTCGTGGAGCTGGCCCGCAAGCTCGAGCCGGGAGACTCGGTCCGGATCGAGTACCGCCGCGGCAGTGAGACCAAGACCGTCACCGTGGTCGCGAAGAACCTGGGCGGCTCCTTCAGCATGCGCCTTCCCCGGGGTGAGCTCCGGATGATGCCACGGATCGAGGGGCTGGAGGGGATGTTGCCGGGCTTCGAAGGTGGCAACTTCATGTTCCACATGGACGGCGCCCCAGGGGGTCTCGAGCTCGCGACCCTGAGCGAGGGGCTGGGCGAGTATTTCGGCACCAAGGAGGGCGTGCTGGTGGTCAAGGCACCGAAGGACAGCGCGAGCGTGCTGCGGGATGGGGAC
>JBFIUJ010000152.1:0-7213 GCA_041607595.1 Gemmatimonadales bacterium
CGCCCGCGGCGCAGGAGTGCAGGTCATCGGCTTCACGCCCGCGGAGGGTGACACCCAGTGACGAGCCGGCACCCGGCCGCTGTACCCGCCGGGTGCCCTGGTTCGTCCCTTCCGGTGTGACCACCGGACTCGCCACCCTCGACGTCTCTCCTCGGGCGCCGGCCCTCGCCACCAGGCGGGTGAGCCGGCGCTCGTTGCGTCCGCTCCATGGCCCGACCTGAGCTGCCCGCCACCCTCGCCACGCTGCGGGTCCCCCGCCCGAAGCGCCGGCGCCTGGGACTGCTCGTTTCGATCCTCCTCCACCTGGCCCTCGTCGGCCTGGTGATCTGGGAGCCGGGGCGCGAGTGGCTCCGCACGCTCGGTCCCGGCACACCCGGCGCCCCGATGGGCGGCGGCGGTGGCGGGGGCGGCGGCCCCCGATATATTTCGCTCCCGGCGCTCCGGCCCCCGCTCGCACCGAGCCGTCCGGAGGTCGCGCCGGTCGTGCCCCCTCCGCTCGTGGTGGTGGTCCCGACCGACCCTGATCCCGTCACCCTCGTCCCACCCGACACCACCCGCCTCGAGCCCGTCGGCCCACCCGGCGTCACGACCGGGACCGGTACGGGGGTCGGCCCGGGGGAGGGCGGTGGGAGCGGCGGCGGCACCGGGGGAGGCGTGGGGACGGGGACCGGGAGCGGGACCGGCCCCGGAACGGGTGGCGAGGGCGGGCTGGGACGGCCCCCCGAATCGCGGCAGGTGATCCTGCCGCCGCTCGACACCCCGAAGGCGATTCGGGGTCAGACGTTCAAGGTGACCTTCTGGGTCGGGGCCGACGGCCGAGTGGATCGCCTGGCCATCGAGCCCGATATTCCGGACCGCGACTACGACCGGAAGTTCCGCGAGATCATGCGCAACTACCGCTTCCGACCGGCCCGCTCTCCCGAGGGCCTTCCGGTGGCGGGCATCACCACGATCGGCATCACGCTCGGCACCAAGTAACCCCGCGGGCGCCCCGCAACCGGCTTCCGGCTTGCCCACCGGGCCGCAGCACCACCCCAGCGCGCCAACCTCGAGAGGCTCCATGAACCAGTTGTTCCGTCGGAAGTCCGTGGCCGATTGCGAGAGCGACATCGCCGAGCGGGGGGGACTGAAGCGCACGCTCGGGAAATGGCATTTGGCGGCGCTCGGGATCGGGGCCACGATCGGCGCGGGGATCTTCGCGACGACCGGCACCGCCATCGTCGGCGACCCCCTGCGTCCGGGGGCCGGTCCCGCGATCATCATCTCGTTCCTGCTCACGGCGGTGACCTGCGGTTTCGCGGCGCTCTGCTACGCCGAGTTCGCCTCGATGGTGCCCATCTCCGGGTCGGCCTATACCTACGCCTACGCCTCCTTGGGCGAATTCGTGGCGTGGATCATCGGGTGGGATCTCATCATCGAATACGCCGTCGGCAACATCGGGGTCGCGATCGGGTGGTCGGGGCACTTCCGGGAGCTGATGACGCACTTCGGGGTCTCGATCCCCGCCTGGCTCGCCACGGACTACCGCAGCGCGCTCGCCGCGGCCGCCTCCGTGGCCGCGGGCGCCACCGACGCGCCAACCGCGTTCCTGGCGTCCGCGGTCTCCGACGCGCCCCGGCTCTTCGACCTCCCGGTCATCGTGAACCTCCCGGCCTTTCTGGTCGTCATGCTGATCACCGTGGTGCTGGTGATCGGCATCCGGGAATCGGCCAGCTCCAACAACGCGATGGTGATCCTCAAGATCGGGATCATCCTGTTCTTCGTGGCGGTCGGCGCCTTCCTGGTCAAGCCGGACAACTGGACCAACCCGGCCACCGGCGGCTTCGCCCCCAACGGATTCGCTGGGATCGGCGCGGGGGCGGCGATCATCTTCTTCAGCTACATCGGGTTCGACGCCACCAGCACGGCGGCGGAGGAAGCCAAGGATCCCGGGCGGGACATGCCCTTCGGCATCATCACGAGCCTAGTCGTCTGCACCGTGCTCTACATCGCGGTGGCGGTGGTGATGACCGGCATGGCCCCGTGGCAAAAGCTGGGGACCCCGGAGCCGATGATCACGGCCCTGGCGCTGGCGGAGGGCTCCCCCCGTCTCCTCGCATTTTCCCGGTTCATCGTCGCGCTGGGCGCGGTGATCGCGATGCTGAGCGTGCTCCTGGTGTTCCAGCTGGGACAGCCGCGGATCTTCTTCTCGATGGCGCGGGACGGCCTGCTGCCGCCCTTCATCGCGAAGGTGCACCCGAAGTACAAGACGCCGCACGTCGGGACCATCCTGACCGGCATCTTCGTGGCCGTCTTCGCCGCGTTCGCCAACATCGCCGAGGTGGTGGACCTCACCAACATCGGGACGCTGTTCGCCTTCGTGATCGTCTCGGCGGGCGTGATCATCCTGCGACGGCTGGAGCCGGACCGGCCGCGGCCGTTCCGGGTGCCGTTCGTGCCCTGGACCCCGTTGATCGCGATCGTGGCCTGCCTCTACCTGATGCTCCAACTGCCGAGCGTGACCTGGATTCGGTTCGGCCTGTGGCTGGTGGTCGGGGTGGTGTTCTACGTGCTCTATGGGATGCGCCACAGCCGGCTGCGGAATCGAGCGGCCGAGCCGACCGGATCGGGACCGGCCTGATCACCCGAAACGCCAGACGGGGCGACCAATCGGTCGCCCCGTCGCGCGTTCCGTCCCGCTCAGCTCCTGCGACCGAGCGCTACCGCTCCGGCCGCCGCGTCCACCGGGTCCGCCACGGCGCGCGCGCGCGGCATGGCGGCCAAGAGCTCGAGCACGGCCTGCAGCACCGGGCGCTCCGCGCCCAGCAGCCCTCCGCTCAGCGCGATCGAGACCGCATCGGCTTCCGGAAAGCGGGGTAGGAGGCTCTCGACCAGCCGGACCAGATCCTCCGCCGACTCCCGCACCAAGGTCGTCGCGACGCCGTCCCCCCGCTCGGCCTCGTCCTGAACGGCGCGGGCCAGTGACGCCACCTCGGGCGCGCCGGCCGTGGAGGCCCAGCGCACCAGTGACGAGAGATCGGCGCTGCGGGTGGCCGCGAGCAGGGCCTCCGTGAGCGCCGTCGGCTCACTCCGGCCGTCGGCCGTCCGTCCCACCGCCCGAAGCGCCCTTCGTCCCAGGTCGTAGCCGCTGCCCTCGTCCCCCATCTGCCAGCCGTGCCCGCCAGACCGGTGCAGCTCCCCCGCCGCATCCCGCGCCAGGGCGACGCTCCCGGTGCCGGCCACCAGCACGATGCCTGGGCCGGTCCCGAAGGCCGCCTCCAGCGCGATCTCGATGTCGGTCGTCACGATCACACGCTCGGCCAGGTCCTCGCTGCGGAGCGCGCGGGCCAGCTCCTGACGCTCCTCCGCCCGGCCCGCGCCAGCCGCGCCGACCACGAGGACCTCGCCCCGTCGCGCGCCCGCTGCGGCCAGGGCCCGGCGGACCGTCTCGGCCACGCTGGCCGCGACCGTGATCGCCCGGCCCGGGCGGATGGCCGCACCGGCACCCGTGATTCTGGCCCGCGGGCTGTCTCCGTCGGTCACCAGCACCGATGTCTTCGTGCCGCCGACGTCAGCGCCGATCAGGATGGGCATGGCTCTCCTTCGCTCCGACCGGGAGGGCGCTCCACGCGATCCCGGTGCCGAGACAGAGCAGGGTTCCCAGGGGAACATACCACGGCCACGCGAGTCGCCCGAGCGGCGCGAGCCAACCGAAGCCGTCCACCGCGCCGATCCGGGCCGCGAACACGACCACGAGCATCACCGGGAGCGTCACCAGTACCGATCCGACGACGTGACGTCCCCGGGCGCGGGGCCACCGGTCCGCCAAGAGGTAGGTGCCGAGCAGGCTGCCGTAGGTGATGGACGCGATGGAAAGGGCAAGCACCACCACCGGGGTGCCCATCGTGCGGGTATAGGCCTGGAAGAAGAGCGCCGCCCCGATGAGCCCCAGCGCCCAGCCCAGCGAGACCCAACGGCCGACCCGCAGCAGGTGGACCGGATCGCGTCGCCCGGTCCACCCGGCGTAGAGGTCGTGCGTCACCGAGGAGGCGAGGGCGTTGATGGAGGAGGCGAGCGTGCTCATCGCGGCGGCGATGATTCCGGCCACCACCAGGCCAGAGAGCCCGATGGGCAGATGGTCCAGAACAAACCGGGGGAAGATGGCGTCCGCCGCGAGCCCCTCGGGGGCGAGGCCGGCGGCCCAAATGGCGGTGCCGACCAGGAGGAAGAGGAGAAACTGGAGGATCACCACCACGCCGGACCCGACCAGGGCCCGCTGGGCATCCCGCAGGGAGCGGGTGGCCAGGAGGCGCTGCACGATGAGATGATCGGTGCCGTGCGAGGCGGCCGAGAGGAGCGCCCCACCGACCAGCCCCCCCAGGAGCGTGTAGGTGGACGTGAGGTTCAGCGACGGATCGATCAGGACGAGCTTGCCCGCCTCGGCCGCCCGGGTCACCACCGCCTCCGTGCCCCCGGCCAGGCCGGTGGCGATGACCAGCGCCGCCACCCCGCCGCCGACATACACGATCAGCTGGATCACGTCGGCCCAGACCACCGCCTTGAGCCCGCCGAACAGCGTATAGAGCAGGGTCACGAGCCCGATCGCGGCGATGGCGGCCGGGATGCTCCAGCCGGTGAGCAGTGCCAGCGGGATGGCACCCGCGAAGACCCGGACCCCGTCGCCCAGGAACCGGGTCACCAGGAAGACGCCGGACACCATCCGCCTGACCCCGACTCCGAATCGGTGCTCGAGACGGGTGTACGCGGTCTCCGGCTCCCCCTCGAAGTGCGCCGGCAGCAGCCAGATCGCGACGCCCACCCGTCCAACCAAGTAGCCGAAGGCCAGCTGGAGGAACGTGAGGTCCCCCCGGGCCGCGATGCCGGGGACCGAGATGACGGTGAGGGCGCTCGTCTCCGTGGCGACGATCGAAAGCAGCACCGCAGCAGCAGGCAGGTCCCGTGCCCCCAGGAAATAGTCGCCCGCCGTGGCCTGCCGCCGAGCGAACCAGAGCCCCAGCGCGAGCGTGGCGGCGAAGTAGAGGACGACGACCGCCAGATCGATCGGCGACATAGGGCCTCACGAAACGAGGGCCCACGCGCCGGCTGGCGGTGAGCCCTCGGAGGAGCCGGGACGCGGCCCGGGCGTCAGGCGGTAAAGCTGCTGCCGCAGCCGCAGCCGCCCGTGGCGTTCGGATTCGAGAAGGTGAAGCCGGAGCCCTGCATGGAGGACACGTAGTCGATCGTGATGCCGGAGAGGTACTGCGCGCTGAAGCCGTCCACGAACACGCGGACGCTGTTGACGTCCACCACCACATCGTCTTCCAGCGGCTTCTCCTCGATGTTGAGGCTGTACTTGAACCCCGAGCAGCCACCCGGGAGAACGCTCACCCGGAGGCCGGCGGTCTGCTCCGGCACCTGCTCCGCGGCGATGAACTTGCGCACCTCCCCCGCGGCGGTGTCGGTGAGGGTGAGCTGGATGCCTGACGTCGGCGTCTGTTGGTCCACGCTGCTCATGAGCCACTCCTCTGCTCGGACCGGGGTCCGAGACGATGTGTCCGTCCAGTACCTACCTGGAAGGAAAGGTAGGAACCCCCCGCGGGAGAGTCAACGCGCCACCCCGTCCACCGCCTCCGCGACGGCATCCGCGACGGCCCGCCGCAGCGGGATGTGGCCCTGCCGCGTGCGAGAGGGGTGCACCCGGTTGGTGAGGAGGACGAGGACCAGCTCTCGGCTCGGGTCCACCCAGATCGAGGTGCCGGTGAAGCCGGTGTGCCCGAAGCTCGTCGGGGAGAGCCGGATCCCCGCGCTGCTCCCGGCGGAGGGGGTGTCCCACCCGAGGGCGCGGCTCGAGCCGGGAGGGAGGTCCTGGCGCCGGACGAACGACCGCGCGGAAGGCGGTGGCGGCGTGGCGGCCGCGGGTCCGCATCGCCCGCAGTCCGAGACGCCGGCGAGCAGCCACGCCCCGAAGGTGAGGAGATCTTCGGCGCTGCCGAAGAGCCCGGCATGGCCGGACACGCCCTCGAGTCGGGCGGCATTCTCGTCGTGAACCTCGCCCCGAAGCATCCGGCCCCGCCAAGGATCGCGCTCGGTCGGCGCGATCCGCTCCCGCCACACCGCGGGGGGACGGAACGTCATGGACGCGAGCCCCAGCGGCGCGAACACCCGGCGCGTGACGAAGCGGTCCAGCGGCTCGCCGGTCGCGGCCTCCAGCACCTGGGTCAGGACGATGGCGCCGAGGTCGGAGTAGCGATACCGGGAGCCCGGGACCGATTCGAGCGCCGTGGTATCGGTCAGGGCGAGCGCCTCCGCTCGGGTATCGGTCTCCCGAAAGAGCGGCCGCCCGGCGGGGAGCCCCCCCGTGTGAGTCAGCAGGTGCCGCACGGTCACGGCGTCCTTCCCCGGCCCCGCGAAGGCCGGGACGTGCCTCCCCACCGGGTCGTCCAGCCCGAGCCGTGCCTCGTCCACGGCCAACATCAGCCCGGTCGTGAGCGCCACCACCTTGGTGAGGGAGGCGAGGTCGTAGACCGTCGCCGAGTCGGGTCGCCGCGGCAGGTCTTCGCCCAGGCGCCCCGTGCCGTAGAACATCCGCGTCCCGCGGTGGCTCACCCCGAGCACCGCGCCCGGGGCGGCCCCCGCCGCGACGGCCGAGTCCAGAAGCCGTCGCACCGGCTCCCAGTCGGGTCGGGCACCGGGGGGTGGCGCCGCGGTCTGAGCCGCCGCCGCGCAGGCCGCGAGCAGGGCCGGCGCCAGGAACGGGACGGCGCGCCTCACGGCACGCCCCGCACGAGCCCGGACCCCCGCGAGAGCATAGGCGGGATCGAGATGGGCAGCCGGCCGGTGATGGGCGCGGCTCCGCGGAGCGCGCGCGCCACGGCCAGTTCGGCGGAGGAGCGCGGTGCCCACCCGAGCACGTAGGCGCCCACCCGCGGTGTCTGCTGGATCAGATAGGGCGAGCCGAGCGACACCAGCACCGTGGGCGAGATCGCGGCGGCGCTGTCGATCAGCTGCGCGAAGGCGGGCGGGAGGGTGATCACCCCGCTGCCCGACGAGGCCCGCACCGCGGAGACGAACACCGTGGTGCGGTTGCCCGCCAGGAGGGCGCGCGCGGAATCCAGGCTGGCAGGGCCGCTCGCCGGCCAGAGGCGGAACCGTGCGACGGGATAGCCTGCGGCGCGGAGGTCGGCGGCGAGGGTCGTGCCCAGGGACGGGGTGGCCTCGTCCACCAGGCACACCA
>JBFIUJ010000153.1:0-7152 GCA_041607595.1 Gemmatimonadales bacterium
CGCACCCGCAGATCGTCGCCGGGACCGGACGCCTCTGCACCGACCTGATGGCGGTCTGCGCCGGCCAGGTGGTGGCCAAGGTCGGGGCGGAGGGCGTGTACTGCGCGGCCGTGCCCGCCGGGGGGTACGGGATCGCGCTCAAGGTGACGAGCGGCGACATGCGGAGCGCGGCGGTGGCGCTGGTGGAGGTGCTCCGCCAGCTCTCCGCGCGACGCGCTCCCGCCCTGTCGCTCGACGGCCTGGCGAAGCACGCGGCGCGGCCCATCCTTAATACGCGCCAGCAGCGGACCGGCGAGCTGCGCCCCGCCGGGGCGTTGCAGTTTTCCGACGCGGTGGGCGGGTGACCGATGACGGCTCCCGGCGACGCACGCACTAGCATGGACGCGATCGACCTCGACTCGCGCACCGCCGCGCTCGTGCGCTTCGCGGGGGTGGTGGCCCAGGGCGACCCCGCGTCGCTTCGCGCGGAGATCGCCCGGCTCCTCGCGGCCGAGGTGCCGATCGTATGGGTGGAGGAGCTCCTGCTCCAATCGGTGCTGATGGTGGGCTACCCGCTCGCGTTCGCCGCGACCGCCGCCTGGCGCGCGGAGAGCGGCGTCTCCTCCCCGGCGGCCGATCCGGACACGGCGGCGGGACCGGAGGGCTGGCGAGAGCGGGGCGAGCGAACCTGCGCCCGGATCTATGGGGAGAACTACGAGAAGCTCCGCCGCAACGTGCGGGCGCTCCACCCCGCGCTCGACGCCTGGATGGTGACCGAGGGATACGGCCGGACGCTCTCCCGGCCCGGGCTCGACCTGGTGCGGCGGGAGCTCTGCACCATCGCCCAGACCGCGGTGCAGCGGGCGGGTCCGCAGCTGCACTCGCACCTGCGGGGCGCGCGCAACGCGGGGGCGGGGGACGGGATGATCGCCGGGGCCCTCGCGGCGATCGCGCCCCTCTTGGACGAGGCCGGGCGCGCGCTCCTCTCGGACACCTGGGCGGCGGTGCGTCGCGCGCCGGCGGAGCGCGGCTGATGTTCATCGACCGAGCCGTGGTGCGGGTCGAGGCCGGGACCGGGGGCTCGGGCGCCTGCTCCTTCGCGCGCTTCAAGTACAAGCCCAAGGGTGGGCCGGACGGGGGAGACGGCGGCCGGGGCGGGAGCGTCTGGGTACGGGGCGAGGCGAACCTGGCGACGCTGCTCGACTACCGCTATCGCACGTCGTGGAAGGCCGAGCGGGGGGCCCACGGGAAGGGGAAGAAGATGACCGGGAAGTCGGCCGAGGACGTGGTGCTGCCCGTGCCGCCGGGCACCGAGCTGCGGGATGCCGCGACGGGCGCGCTCGTGGGCGAGATCCTCCAGGACGGAGACACGCTGCTCGTGGCCAAGGGCGGGCGCGGCGGACGGGGCAACGCTCAGTTCGCGACGCCGACCCACCAGGCGCCTCGCGAGTGGGAGCCCGGCGAGCCGGGCGAGGTGCGCGAGCTCGAGCTGGTCCTCAAGCTGATCGCCGACGTGGGCCTGGTGGGCGAGCCCAACGCCGGGAAGAGCACGCTGCTCTCGGTCCTCTCCGCCGCGCGACCCAAGGTCGCGGACTACCCCTTCACCACGCTCGAGCCCAACCTCGGCGTGGTGTCCATGGGGGACCACCGCACCTTCGTGATGGCCGACATCCCGGGCATCATCGAAGGGGCGCACGAGGGGCGGGGCCTCGGCCTCACCTTCCTGCAGCACGTCGAGCGCACCCGGGTGCTGGCCTTCCTGGTCCCGCTGGACGCCGCCGATCTCCAGGCCACCTACGCCGGCCTGCGGCACGAGGTGCGGAGCTACAGCGACGCGCTGGCCGAGAAGCCCCACCTCGTGGTCCTCACCAAGCGGGACCTCGTGCCGGAATCGTCGCCGCTTCCTCCCTCTGATTTCGAGGCCCCCGAGGCGGAGGCCGTGCTCGCCGTGTCCAGCCCGTCCGGCGCGGGGCTCGACGAGCTGAAGCGGGCGCTCTGGCGGATGGTGGATCGGGCCAAGGCGGAGGCGGCGGAGCAGGCGTCCGATCACGCGCCCATGCCGTGGGAGCGACCCTGACCCCGGACGGCGAGTCCGGGGAGCGCCGCGCGGCCTACGTCGCCCTCGCGCTGACCCCCGGCATCGGATCGGCGCGGCTTCGCACCCTGCTCGACGCCTGCGACACCCCACTCGGCGCCCTCGCGGCGCCGCTCGCGTTTTTGTGCGGCCTCCCGGGCATGTCGCGGGCGGCCGCGACCGCGGTGCGGGACGCGAGCCCGACGGACGGGGCGCGGACGCTCCGGCGCATCGCCGAGCTGGGCGGCGGCTGCCTCCTCCCCGACGACGAGGGGTTCCCCGAGGCGCTCCGCCAGATCCCCGATCCGCCGACGCTCCTCTTCGCGCTCGGGCGGACGTCGCTGCTCGCGCATCCCACGGTCGCGATCGTGGGGAGCCGGGACCACACCGCCTATGGGGCCCTGGTGTGCCGGCAGCTCGCCTCGGCCGCGGCCGAGCGTGGGATCGCGGTGGTGAGCGGGATGGCCCGGGGACTCGACGCCCAGGCACACGAGGCGGCGCTCGCGGCGGGCGGCGGCACGATCGGCGTGCTGGGAAACGGGCTCGGCGTGGTGTATCCCGCGGCCAACCGGGCGCTCTACGAGCGCGTCGGACGGGACGGGCTCCTGCTCACCGAGTTCCCTCCGGGCGATCGGCCCCGGGTGGGGAGCTTCCCGCGGCGCAATCGGCTCATCAGCGGGCTCGCCCGGGCGACCGTCGTGGTCGAAGCACGCGCGGGCTCGGGCGCCCTGATCACGGTCGAGGCCGCCCTGGCGCAGGGCCGCGAGGTGTTGGCGGTGCCGGGCCCCATCACCTCTCCCACGTCGGTCGGGACCAACCGGCTGCTCCGCGACGGCGCCACCCCGGTGCTGGCGCCCGAGGATCTGCTGCTCCTGTTCCCCGAGGCGTATCCGGCGCGCCGGCCCAAGGCCGAGCCTCCGGATCCGGTCCTCGAGGCGCTGGCCCAGCCGGCCCACCTCGACGCCGTGGCGACGACGCTCGGCCGTCCGGTGGAAGAGGTGCTGGCCCGGCTCTGCGAGCTGGAGATCGCCGGCGTGGTCGAGCAGCGTCCGGGCCGGCGCTTCGCCCGGCGCGATCCCGGATGACCGCCGTATACTTCGGCGTGCACCTCTACCTCCATGTGCCGTTCTGCGCGCGCCGGTGCTCGTACTGCGACTTCGCGATCGCGGTCCGTCGCCGGGTGCCGTCGGACGAATTCGCCGACGCGGTCCTGCGGGAATGGGAGGGATGGCAGAGCCATCCGGCGTGGGAGACCTCACCCGACATCGCCACGATCTACCTGGGCGGCGGGACCCCCTCGCTGCTCGATCCCGAGTCCCTCGCGCGCATCCTCGCGGCGGTCCGGCGGGACCGATCGGTGGCTGCCGACGCCGAGGTGACGCTGGAGGCGAATCCGGAAGACGTGACGGCGGAGCGGTGCCGAGCCTGGGTGGCGATGGGGGTGAACCGGGTCTCGCTCGGCGCCCAGACGTTCGATCCGGCGGTGCTCGACTGGATGCACCGCGTGCATGGGCCGGCGCGCATCCCGAACGCGGTGGCCGTCCTGCGCGAGGCCGGCCTGACGAACGTCTCCCTCGACCTCATCTTCGGCCTGCCGGAGGACTTGGGCCGGGACTGGCGACGGGATCTCGACGCGGCGCTGGCGCTGGAGCCGGCGCATCTGTCGCTCTACGGGCTCACGGTGGAGCCGCACACGCCGCTCCATCGCTGGGCTGGGCGCGGCGAGATCCGTCCGGTCTCGGAGGAGCGCTATGCCGCCGAGTACCTGGCCGCCGTGGCGGCGCTCGGGTCGCGCGGGTACGCCTTCTACGAGGTGTCCAACGCGAGCCGGCCCGCGGCGGAGAGCCGCCACAACCGGGCCTATTGGACCCGGGCGCCCTATATCGGCCTCGGTCCGTCTGCGCACAGTGGGCTCGGGCCCGAGCGGCGGTGGAACCGGCGCGAGTGGGCGGACTATGCCCGAGCGGCGACGGCGGGAGACGACCTGGTCGAGGGGCGGGAGCGGCTGGACCGCGCGGCGCTGCGCCTCGAGGCGCTGTATCTGGGGCTCCGCACTCGGGACGGTGTGCCCGAGGACTGGCTGTCTCCGGCCGATGCCGGCCGCTGGCGGGCCGAGGGCTGGGCGGCGGCGCCGGCGCCGGATCGACGGCTCCGGCTCACGCCGGAAGGCTGGCTGCGTCTGGACGCCCTGGTGGCGGCCGTATGATCACCCCTACCGGCGGCGCGCCCCGAGTCCGTACATTACCGCCATGATGCGTGGGGAAGAGCTTTCCGACCGCGAGCTGCGGGTGCTCGAGGCGGTGATCCAGACGTACATCGAGACGGCCGAGCCCGCGGGCAGCAAGATCATCGCCCAGCGGTCGGGGCTCGGGGTCTCGCCTGCGACCATCCGGAACACGATGGGCGAGCTCGAGGAGAAGGGGTTCCTGTTCCATCCCCATACCTCGGCCGGCCGCATTCCCACCGATCGGGCGTACCGGGTCTACGTGGACAACCTGATCCGGCTGTCGCCTCCCAGCGCCCAGGCCCGCCAGACGCTCCGGGTGGAGCTGCCGCCGCCGCGCAACACGGAGGACCAGCTCCTCCGCCGCGCGGCGCAGGTGCTGGGCGTCTTGACCCAGGAGCTGGGGGTCGCGGTGGCGCCGGCGCTCGAGGAGATGGTCCTGGAGCGGCTGGAGTTGGTGGTGGTGTCGAGCGAGCGCCTGCTGCTGGTATTCAACTTGCGGAGCGGGCTCGTGCGGACCCTGTACGTCGAGGTCCCGATCGCCGTGCCGCCCGAGGTGATCGCACGCACGGCGTAGACCCTGAACGAGCGCCTGGCCGGCCTGACCCTGCGGGAGATCCGCGCGACCCTGAGCGATCGGCTGCGGGACGTGGCGACGACGACCGAGGGGACCGAGCTGCTGAACATCTTCATCGCCGAGGGTGACGACATCTTCGACATGGACGACCCCCCCGGGGCCGTGGTGCTCGGCAGCGCGCAGATGCTGGCGGAGCAGCCGGAGTTCGCGTCGAAGGAGCGGATGCGGGGCCTGCTCGAGATCACCGAGCGGCGGGACCTGCTCAAGGCGGCGCTCCGGGCGCGGCGGGAGCAGGGCATGACCATCACGATCGGGGCGGAGCACGCGGATCCGCGCTTTCACGAGCTCACCCTCGTCACCGCCACCTACCGCCGCGGCGAGGTAACCGGCGTGATCGGCGTCCTGGGACCGACCCGGATGCCCTACGACAAGATCATCGGCCTGGTGGAGCACACCAGCCGTCTGGTGGAAGGCCTGTTGACGTGAGCGAGTTCTACCAGCTGCTCGGCGTGCCGAGGGATGCCTCGACCGACGACATCAAGAAGGCCTACCGCCGGCTTGCGATGGAGTACCATCCCGACCGGAACCAGGCGACCGAGGCGGAAGCCCGCTTCAAGGAGATCACAGAGGCCTACGAGGTTCTCCGCGATCCGGACAAGCGCTCGGCCTACGACCGCTACGGCAAGGCCGGGGTGAAGGGGGGCGGCTTCGCCTACCACCACGTGGATCTGGCCGAGGCCCTCAACATCTTCATGCGGGACTTCGGGGGGCTCGGGGGGTTCGACGGGATCTTCGGCGGCGGGGCGCGGGCCCGCTCGGAGGTCCGCCGGGGGCAGGACATCCGGGTCACGGTGAAGATCACGCTGGCCGAGGTGGCCACCGGGGCGAAGCGCACGGTCAAGCTCAAGACGCTCGAGCCCTGCACGGCCTGCGAAGGATCCGGGGCCAAGTCCGGCACCCGCGCCACGACCTGCGGCACCTGCGGGGGCGCGGGGGAGGTCCGGCGGGCGGCCCAGAGCATGTTCGGGCAGTTCGTCTCGGTCTCGCCATGTCCGGCCTGCGCGGGGGAGGGCACGGTCCTCCGCGATCTGTGCGACGTCTGCCGGGGCGACGGGCGGGTCCGCGGCGAGCGGACCGTGACGGTGGACATCCCGGCCGGCGTGTCGGACACGCACTACCTGACGCTGCGAGGGCAGGGCGCCGCGGGCCCGCGGAACGGGCCGCGGGGGGACCTCCTCATCATGCTGGAGATCGCGCCGGACGAGCGGTTCGAGCGTCAAGGCGAGCACCTGGTCTTCGACCTCCCACTCTCCTTCTCGCAGGCGGCGCTGGGAGGCGCGTTCAAGGTGCCGACCCCGTACGGCGACGAGGAGGTGGCGATCCCCGCCGGGACCCAGACCGAGTCGGTCTTCCGGCTCCGGGGGAAGGGACTTCCGCGCCTTGGGCAATCGGGCACGGGCGACCTGCTGATCCGGGTGCACGTCTGGACCCCAGAGCGGCTCACGGGGGAGCAGGAGCGGCTCTTCCGCGAGCTGGCGGCGGTCGAGGGCGAGGCACCGCGCCGCGAGCCGGGCTTCTGGTCCAAGCTCAAGGAGGCCCTAGGGGCGTGACCTGGTGGGCGGTGGAAGTCCCGACCGACGAGAGCAACCGGGGCCCGATCGGGACCTGGCTCGTCGCCCGGACCGGCGCGGCGGTGGAGGAGCGGGCGGACGGGACGCTGGTGGCATGTGTGGAGAGCGAGGACGCGGCTCAGGCCCTCCTGCGCTCGCTGGACTCGGCCCACGCGGTGAGGGGGCGGGGCCGCGCCGTCGAGCCGGTCGATTGGGCCACCCAATGGCGCGACGGCCTCGCGCCGCGCCGGTTCGGACGTCTCACCCTGGCTCCGTCCTGGGCTCTCCCCGCCGGGGACGCCGGCGTCCTGGTGGTGATCGATCCGGAGAGCGCCTTCGGCAGCGGCGAGCACGGCTCCACCCGCACCGCGCTCCGGCTGCTGGAACGCCTGCTGCACCCGGGCGACCGGGTGCTGGACCTGGGGACCGGGAGCGGCATCCTGGCCATCGCGGCCGTCCGGCTCGGCGCCGGCCACGCGACCGGACTCGAGGTCGATGGGGACGCGTTGGCGATCGCGCGTCGCAACGTCCACCGCAACGAGGTGGTGGACCGGGTGCACCTGGTCGAGGCCGAGGCCGCCGTCGCCCCCCTGCTCGGCCCCGCCGACCTGGTGCTCTCGAACATCCTGCGCTCCGTGAACGAGACCCTCCTTCCGGCGATCCGGGCCGCGCTCCGGCCGGGCGGAAC
>JBFIUJ010000154.1:0-7102 GCA_041607595.1 Gemmatimonadales bacterium
GCCCCCGACGGAGGAAGCCGATCTCTCCGGAATCAACGGGTCGAGGCGCGCCCGGGACCGAGCGTGGGGTAGTCCCTGAGCGGCACCCAGCGGTCGGACCTGACCAGTGCGCCGACCCCGGCGCCGAGCAGCCCCCCGGCGCCGAATCCGACCGCCGCCACCGCGGCGTCCGCGCCGCCGCAGCTGCCGTCGCCCCGGCCGCGCGAGTCGCAGAAGCCGCTGCGGGCCCAGATGAAGGACCCCGCGCCCCCCGCGACCGCGCCGATCGCGGCGCCGAGGAGCCAGTGCCGGCGGCGCCCGCGCTGGACCTCCACCGAGAGGATCTCGCCGGCCATCAGGGTGACGGGCCCGGCGGCCGGGCCGCCGGGCTCGAGGACGAGTGAATCGCGGGTATGCAGGCTCACCGTCCCCACCAGCAGTCGCGAAGGGGCCGCCGTCCGGACCCGCAGCCGAGATCCTACGAGGGCGACCGACGGCTCCTGCGCCGCGAGGCCGTCTCGCGACGCCGGGGACAGCACCGAGGCCAGTATGACGCCGGTCAACAGGCGGCGGATGTGTCGAGCTCTCGTCATCCGGGATGGCTCTCCTGTGTGGCGACGCGACTCCGCGTCGTGCCTTCCGTGGACCCCTCGCTCCCGGCTACTCCGCCCCGAGCGCCCGGCGGAGCGCGGGCCAGACGTTCTCCGCCATCCGGCGGTGCCCCTCCGGCGTGGGGTGGATCCCATCGGCCTGGTTCAGCGAGTCGAAGCCCGCCACCCCGTCCAGCAGGAAGGGCACGAGCGCGGCACCCGTCTTCCGGGCGGCCTCCGGGAACACCTCCCGGAAGCTGCCGGTGTAGCGAGCTCCCAGGTTGGGCGGCGCCTCCATCCCCGCCAGGATGACCTCCGGGGGAGGCGTCTCACGACGGGCCCGGGCGACCATCGCCTCGAGGTTGGCCAGGAGCGTGTCGGGCGGGAGGCCGCGCAGCCCGTCGTTGGCCCCGGTCTCGATCACCAGCACCGCCACCCGCTGCCGCAGGACCCAATCCAGGCGGCGGAGCGCCCCCGCGGAGGTCTCCCCGCTCACCCCGGCGTTCACCACCCGGTAGGGGAGTCCAGCGGAGTCCAGCTTCTCCTGGAGGATGGCGGGGTACGCCTCGTCGGGATCGACCCCGAGCCCGGCGGTGAGGCTCGTCCCCACGAGGAGCACGGCCGGCCGGGCCTCCGCCGGCGAGGCGTCCCGGGAGGCCGTTTCGGCGGGGCGGGGCGGCTCCCCGGCACACGCGGTGGCGAGCAGTGCAACAAATAGGACGGCACGGCGGTATAGGAGTATCATTCGGCGGATCTCTCGCGGAAAACAGGGCCCGTCCCCGTTCAGGAGCCGGCATGCTGCGCTGTGAATCGCTCACCCAGGTCTACCAGTCCGGGGGCCGGGACCTTACGGTCCTGGAAGATATCACCTTCCAGCTGGAGCCCGGCGGCTTCCTGGCCATCGTGGGTCCGTCGGGCAGCGGCAAAACGACGCTGCTGGGCCTCCTCGCCGGCCTGGACCGGCCCACCCGGGGCAGCGTCCACCTGGACGGCCAGGACCTGGCCGGGCTGGACGAGAACGAGCGGGCGCGCCTCCGGGGCGAGAAGGTCGGATTCGTGTTCCAGTCGTTCCAGCTGATCCCGACCCTCACCGCCCTGGAAAACGTCCAGGTGCCGCTCGAGCTGCGGGGAGACGATCCCGGACCCCGGGGCCGCGAGCTGTTGACCCGGGTGGGCCTGGGCGACCGGACCCATCACTACCCGGCCCAGCTCTCGGGCGGCGAGCAGCAGCGGGTGGCCCTGGCCCGGGCGTTCAGCATCCGGCCCAAGATCCTGTTCGCGGACGAGCCCACGGGCAATCTCGACGCCAAGACCGGCGGCACGGTGATCGACCTGATGGCCGAGCTGAACCGCGAGTCCGGCACCACGCTCGTTCTCGTCACCCACGACCACGATCTCGCCTCCCGGGCCCGCCGCACCCTGCGGCTGGCCGACGGCCGAGTGGTCTCGGACAGCGCCGCATGACGGGCGCCCGGTTCGTCTGGACCATGGCCTGGCGGGAGACGCGCGCCTCCCGCCGCCGGCTCTCGCTCCTGATCGGGGCGGTCGCGATCGGCGTCGCGGCCCTGGTGGCCATCAACGCCTTCACCGACAACCTCCGGGTCTCGATCCGGGACCAGGCGCGCTCGCTCCTGGGCGCCGACCTCTCCTTCAGCAGCCGCCGGCCCCTGCCCGATCGGGTGGACGCGCTGGTGGACTCGCTCACCTGCCGGACCACCGAGGAGCCGTGCGGCGCCTCCGCCCGGGTCGTGACGTTCGCCGCGATGGGGTACGTCCCCCGCACCGAGGGGACGCGGCTCGTGCGGGTGGAGGCGGTCCGGGGGGACTACCCGTTCTACGGGGAGATCCGCACCGACCCCGCGGGCGCGTGGCGGCGGCTGCAGGGCGATCGCCAGGCCCTGGTGGATCCGGCCCTGCTCACCACGCTGGGCGCCGCCGTGGGCGATACGCTGGCCCTCGGCACCGGGAGGTTCGTCATCCTGGGCACGGTCCTCAACGTGCCGGGAGACGTCGGCATCGGGACCGCGTTCGGTCCTCGGGTGTTCGTCCCGGAGGAATACCTGGAAGAGACGAACCTCCTTCGCTTCGGATCCCGGGCCCAGTACACCACCTACGTCCGGCTCGATCGGGGAGACGCCCAGCCGGTGGCGGACGCCTACCGCCCGCTGCTCCGCGGGGACCGGGTGTCGGTCCGGACCGTGGAGGAGAGCCAGCGCAACCTGAACGAGAGCCTCTCCCGGCTCGGGCGCTACCTGGGCCTGGTGGCACTCATCGCCCTCCTGCTGGGCGGCTTGGGCGTCGCCAGCGCGGTGCACGTGTTCATCCGGCAGAAGCTCGACACCATCGCCGTGCTTCGCTGCCTCGGCGCCACCGCGCGGCAGGTGTTCGCCATCTACCTGGTGCAGGCCGCGGCGCTGGGCCTCATCGGCAGCGCGATCGGCGTGGTCCTCGGCCTCGGGATCCAGCTCCTGATCCCGCAGATCGTCCGGGACTTCCTGCCGGTGGACGTCCGGGTGACACCTTCTTGGGGAGCCATCTGGGCGGGCCTCGGCGTCGGCACCTGGGTGGCGCTGATCTTCGCTCTGCGGCCGCTCCTCGCCATCCGGGGCATCTCGCCGCTGGAGGCGCTCCGGCGTCCCTACGAGGAGGCGGCCCGTGCGCCGAGGGACCTACTGCGCCCCCTGGCCGCCGTCGCCCTCGCGCTCAGCGTCGCGGCGCTGGCGATCCTGCAGGCCGAGAGCGTCTCCCAGGGGCTCGGGTTCACCGCGGCGATCGGGATCGCCGTCGGCGTCCTCTGGCTCGCCTCCCTCGGCCTGATCCGCGGGGTGCGGCGCTGGTTTCCGAGCCGCTTCCCCTACGTCTGGCGGCAGGGCCTCGCCAACCTCTACCGCCCGGCGAACCAGACGGTCACCGTGGTGCTGGCGCTCGGCTTCGGCGCGTACCTGTTGGGCACGCTGTACCTGCTCCAGCACAACCTGCTCCGCGATCTGCGGATCGACGCGGCGCCCACCCGGCCCAACATCCTGCTCTTCGACATCCAGCCGGACCAGCGGGACGGCCTGCTCGCCGAGTTCACCGTTGCCGGACACACCCCGACGCCGTTCGTGCCCATCGTCCCGATGCGCATCTCCGAGGTGGAGGGCCGGCCGGTCTTCGGCCCCGCGGCCGGGGACAGCGCGGCGCCCGGCCAGCGGCGCGGCGGCTGGGCCTTCCGCCGAGAGTACCGCTCCACCTACCGGGACACCCTGGTGCGGTCGGAGCGGCTCGTGGCCGGCGACTGGTGGGATCCGGCCGTCCCGCGCGACCCCGGCGCGCCGGCCCCGGTCTCGGCGGAGGCCAGCGTGGCGGAGGAGCTCGGCGTCGGCGTGGGGGACGAGATCGTCTGGGACGTGCAGGGCGTGCCGGTGCGGACCCGGGTGGCGAGCCTGCGCGAGGTGGACTGGGCGAGGTTCGAGACCAACTTCTACTTCGTCTTCCCGTCCGGCGTGCTGGAGGCCGCCCCCCAGATCTTCGTGACCCTGAGCCGGATCGACGACCCCGGGGCGCGCGCCCAGTTCCAGCGGCGCCTGGTGGAGCGTTACCCGAACGTCACCGCGCTCGACCTCTCCCTGGTGCAGCAGGCGCTGGACCGGATCATCGGGCACGTCGTGCTGGCGGTCCGGTTCATGGCGATCTTCAGCCTCGCGACCGGCGCCGTCGTGCTGATCGGCGCGGTGGCCACCAGCCGTTTCCAGCGGATCCGCGAGGCGGTCCTGCTGAAGACCCTCGGCGCCACCAGCGACCAGGTCGCCCGGGTGGTGCTGGCCGAATACCTGGCGCTGGGCGTGCTGGCCTGCGCGGCGGGGCTGCTGCTGGCCATCGGCGCCGCCTGGGCCCTTACCCGCTTCGTCTTCGAGTCCAGCTTCGCGGTGCCGGCGCTCCAGCTGCTCGGCCTCTCCGGCGCGATCGTGCTGCTCACGGTGCTGGTGGGCCTGTGGAACAGCACGGAGGTCTTCCGGAAGACGCCGCTCGAGGTGCTCCGCGCCGAAGAGTGACCGCGCGCGGCGCCCTCGACGGCCCTCCCGGCGCGGGGTATCTTAGGGCATTCCCATCACCAAGGCTCTGCCACTCATGCTGCCGATCGATCTCTCGGGCAAGCGCGCGTTCGTCGCCGGCGTCTCCGACGACGGCGGGTTCGGGTTCGCCATCGCCAAGGCGCTCGCGGAGGCGGGAGCGTCCATCTGCGTGGGCAGCTGGCCGCCCGCGCTGGGGATCTTCCAGAAGCTGCTGGAGCGCGGCAAGATGGAGGAGTCCATGCGGCTCGCCCGGGGCGGCTCCATGGCCTTCGAGCGGATCTACCCGCTGGACGCGGCCTACGACAGCCTGGCGGACGTCCCCCAGGACGTGCTCGAGAACAAGCGCTACAAGGACCAGGGAGACTTCACCATCCAGGGCGTGGTGACCCGCCTCATCGAAGACTTCGGCGAGCGCCCGGTGGACATCGTGATCCACAGCCTCGCCAACGCCCCCGAGGTGAAGTCGCCGCTGCTGGACACCTCCCGGGGGGGCTACCTCTCGGCCGTCAGCGTCAGCGCCTACAGCAACGTGAGCCTGATCCGGAACCTGGGCCCGCTGATGCGGCCGGGCGGCTCGTTCCTCTCGCTCACCTACATGGCCGGGGAGCGGGTGATCCCGGGCTACGGCGGCGGCATGTCCTCGGCCAAGGCCGCGCTCGAGGCGGATACCCGGACCCTCGCGTTCGAGGCCGGGCGCCGCTGGGGCGTCCGGATCAACGCGATCTCCGCCGGCCCCTGGGCCTCGCGGGCCGCGACCGCGATCGGCTTCATCCAGACCATGATCGACTACTGCGCCGAGAACTCGCCCCTGCCGCGGCAGCTCGACGCGGTGGACGTGGGGCACACCGCCGCGTTCCTGGCGAGCCCCCTCGCGGCGGCCATCACCGGCACGGTGGTGTACGTGGACAACGGCTACCACGCCATGGGGATGGCCGTGCCGCCGACCGCCGGCGCGTGACCGGCCCCCCCTCAGACCTGGCCGGCGAGCCGGTCTTTCGCGCCGACCTCCTGCGCGGCCACGCCGCCCTGGTGACGGGCGGAGGGTCGGGGATCGGCCTCGGCATCGCCCACTGCCTGGCCCAGGCCGGGGCGGACGTGGCGATCGCCAGCCGCAGCCTCGACCGACTCACCGGGGCCGCGGAGGGGCTCCGGGCCCACGGCGGCACCGTGGCCTGCGTGCAGGCCAACGTGCGCGAGCCCGAGTCGGTGCGCGCGATGGTGGACGAGACGGTGCGCACGCTCGGCCGGCTCGACATCCTGGTCAACAACGCCGCCGGCAACTTCTACGCGCCCTCCGCCACGCTCTCGCCCAACGCGTGGCGGGCCGTCGTCGAGACCGACCTCTACGGCACATTTTACTGCTGCCAGGCGGCTTACCCCGCCCTCAAGGAGCAGGGAGGCGGCCGGATCGTCTCGACCTCGATGACCCTGCACTATCGGGGCTGGCCCCAGATGGCCCACGCCACCGCGGCCAAGGCGGGCGTGGACGCCCTCACCCGCACACTGGCGATGGAGTGGGCGCGCGACGGCATCACCGTGAACGCGGTGGCGCCCGGGCCCATCCCCACCGAGGGGGTCCTGAAGGCGTTCACCCCGCCCAACGCGGACGCCCCCGACGTGTTCCAGATGGAGGACCACGCCCGCCGCCGCATCCCCCTCGGGCGCTGGGGCACGCCGGCGGACATCGGGCAGATGGTGACCTACCTGGCGAGCCCCGCAGGGGCGTGGATCACCGGCGCCATATTCGTGGTGGACGGCGGATCCTGGCTCGCCGGCGAGCGTTGACCCGACAGGACCGGAGGCGGCCATCATGATGATCGGGCACTACGGGGTGGCGCTCGCGCTCAAGCGGGCCGAGCCGAAGCTCTCCCTCGGCACACTGTTCCTGGCGGTCCAGCTGGTGGACGTGCTGTGGGGGGCGTTCGTGCTGCTGGGCTGGGAGCGGGTGAGCGTCTCGCCCGGCTTCACCGCGGTCTCTCCCTTCCAGTTCGTTTCCTTCCCGCTGAGCCACAGCCTCGTCGCCGGGGTCGGCTGGGGGATCGTCGCCGCGGGGCTCTTCTACTCCTGGCCCACGCGGGACACGAGCCGCCACGCCCGGGCCGCCCTCCTGGTCGGGCTCGCGGTGCTCTCCCACTGGCCGCTCGACGTCATCGTCCACGTGCCGGACCTCCCCCTCGCGGGCGACGCGTCCACCAAGGTCGGCCTCGCCCTCTGGGACAGCCTGCCCGCTACGCTGGCCGCCGAGCTGGGCGTCTTCGCCGTGGGGCTCGCCCTCTTCCTGACGGCCCACCGGTCCAAGCGGCGTCCCTTCCGCGTGGGCCGGCTCGCGGTCCTCTTCGGCGTGCTGACCCTCGTCACCGTCGGCGCCGTCTTCGGCCCGCCGCCTCCCAGCGGCACGGTCGCCGCCGTCGGGGCGCTGGTCATGCTTCCGGGCCTCGCCCTCCTGGCCGGCTGGGCCGACCGTGGATAGGCTGTTCC